>JAHQWX010000397.1 GCA_029856375.1 Promethearchaeia archaeon
ATAAACCGAGAAATTTCCACCCGTCTAGCGAGCCGATCGAGATTGGATTTCCTTTCGACTTGTAATGGTCTTGAAATCGCTGAATGCTGCGGTTGTGAAAAACTGAGCCTTGTAGGACGAGAAATACCAATGCCATAAAGAAATAAGTTAAAAATTGTTCGAGCATCAGCAACCAGTCCGCAATCTTAATTTCTATTTGGATTATCAAAACTATTGCTGAAAATATGCCATAAATGGCGATAAGTAGATACACTATGGAGTTGTGCGTTCTTTCCCGATTGGATTCTAAAATAATTGACTCTTTTCGATTGTCTTGGTGAACATCGCTTAGGGATACCTCAAACTCCACGATTGGAAGTCGAAGATTTTCCTCCGACTCGGATCGAGTGAGTAGAAAAACCGAACACACCATTAATCCAACTCCCATAATCCCAAAGAGGGATAATAGAACGAAAAACGAGAAATATCGATACATTAACAACTCTACAACAAAAAAAGAAGAAGAGAGCGCGAGCAATGTCAGCGTTAAAGAGTTAGGATTAAGCAAATCTTCTTCTTGGTTGGATTTCGAAACGAGAAAAGTTAATATAGCAGCCGTTTTAACCAACATCGCGCCTAGAAACAAGCCGGTTACAAATCCATTATACCTTAAATACCATCCAACCTGTATTAACCACGGCTCGGACATGTCTTGAGCAAAAATTAGATATGTAATTATCATGAGGGCTAAAAATATCAGAGATACGGCCTCGCTCAACCTTGCGATCAACAGAGAATAATCTTGCTTAAAGCGAGTTAGAAGAATATAACCTCCAAAAAAGCAAAACGGTAAAATAACAAGAACCCAGAGGAACGATTGCTCCTGCCCCAAAAGCATGATTTCTGTAGGCATGAGAGACAATATTCCGAAGAAAGAGAGCGTTGCTAACCCAAACGATGCAGAAAGTATCTCGTAAAAATATAGTTTAAGGCGACTCATTACTACAGATATCTACCTAAAGTAATTTAAATCTAAAAAAAGTCAACGACTAAAATAAAGAAAATGAAGAAAAATAAATTAAGATCTAATAAATTAAATTCTATAAGCCCATTTTCTTCGCTAGTTCCAAATAGAATTTATACGCTTCGTCGTACGCTTTATCAAGTAATTCTTTCTGTTCTTCGGGATTTACTAACATTCTTTTCATTAATTCTTTCCCACGAGCAAATAAATCCTTCGTGATTTCATTTTGTTCGTCGAGAGGTAATGCGGTAATATCTCCAATGATTTTCTTATTGTCAATTTGCCATTGCTTAATAGTTCTCCAAATATTTCCCTTCATTGCCATTTCCGATATAGGAATAAACCGAATCAAAAATTTTGCAGATTGATTAATCAAATTTCGCGTAGATTTATCTATTTCGATTTTAGTGAATTTTTCTTCTAATTCTTCCACGTCTTTTTCTTTAAATCGTATGTCGTTTGCCAAAATAACTCAACCTCTATAATTTTTTTTGAAATAAAATTTTAACAGATTTCAACATAATTGTCTAAACTTATAAAATTATCGATTTACTTCGTTGTTCCGTTTCAATAAATATTAAATTAGAAAACATCGCTAACTAGTAATTATGACCGATGATATTGTTATTTTAGAAAAAGACGAAACCGGACAAATCGCAACGCTCTGGCTGAATAGAACCGAGAAATTAAACGCGATTAATTACGCGATGTTTAATAAACTGAGCGAACACACTGACACGCTGAGTCAAGATACCGAAGTAAGAGTTGTGCTTCTAAAGGGAAAAGGTCCCCACTTCAGTTCTGGCATAGATTTAAACACCTTGTCGGGTCAAGATCCTGAAGCCCCTAAGTTCAAGATTCTCGGCACTTCACTGCGCTATCTTATTACCGGATTGATGCAGCCGATCTATCAAAAGCTGTCCCTATTAGAGATACCAATAATCGCCATAATTGATGGATATTGTTTTGGTGCTGGATTTGAACTTACTTTGGTGGCAGACTTCCGATTCTCTACAGAATCGGCAATATTTCAAATGGTTGAGTCTCGATTAGGTGTAATTCCTGATTTAGGAGGGACCACTAGGCTTTGTCGACTGACGAACCCATCTTTCGCAAAAGATATTGTGCTTTCTGGAAGGCGTGTTTCTGCTGAGGAGGGTTATCGAATGGGATTTTTGAATGATATTGCCTCTAATATAATGGAAGTAGAGAAAAAAGTGGCGTATTTGGCTGAAGAGTTAATAAAATCTGGACCGTTAGCAGTTGGTATGGGGAAGAGATTGGTTGATGCTGTTTATGGCGTCTCTGAGGCCGATGGTCTTATTCGGGAGGGGCTCGTGAATTCGGCATTATTAACTTCTAAGGATTTTACTCGCGGAGTTTCGTCGTTTTTTACAAAAAAACCACCCAAATGGACGGGAAAATAAGTGAATCAAGAACTTTAATTATACACGAATAAGTCAAATATTTTATTTTTCGAATTTTTGTTATAATTAGAAGGTGGACAATTTTTGAAAATTGGATTATTCGTTTGCGACTGTGGAACCAATATAGCTGGAGTGTTAGACGTTAAAGCCATAAAAGAACACTTTAAATCGTATAAAGATGTCCATGTGTTCGAAGATAAATATTTATGCGCTGAAATGGGTTTAAATTTAATCAATGACGAAGTGAAAGAGAAAAAAATAGAAAGAGTGGTTATCGCCGCGTGTTCCTTCAAACTACATGGGGAATTGTTCAAAAACACGGTCGAAAAGACGGGAATCAATAGATTTTTAGTAGCATTCGCA
>JAHQWX010000398.1 GCA_029856375.1 Promethearchaeia archaeon
AAGCGTATGAGATTACCGTTAACGCCGCCATTACCACAAAACGAAGAAAAGGTTCGGAAAATTCTTCAAAATTTGGGACTTTTATAATTTATTTTTTTAGTATTAAAATAATTTCTTAATTTAAAATAAAGATGTTGCGTCAAAATGATTAAAGTTGTATTATTAGGAGCAAATGGTTCCATGGGAAAGCTAGTTGGAAGATTAGCAATTGATGATCCCGAAATCGACCTTGTTGGAGCATTCGATGTAAACGAAATTGGGAGAGAATGTGCGGCAATCGTTGGATCGTCTTCGCCTTGTGGGATAGTTATACAACATCCCGATGAGCTTGACTCGTTTCTGCAAAATGTCGCGCCCGATGTAGCTGTTGATTTTACGATTGCAGAAGCTGCAGAAAAGAACTGCATAAAGCTCGCTGATAAAGGAATAAAATCCGTGGTTGGAACTACTGGTTTGTCTGAGCAATTCTTAAAGGAATTTGAGTCGAAAATTGTGCAAAATAAAGCTCCCGCAGTTATATCGTCAAATATGGCCACTGGCGTAAATATATTTTTTAAAATAGCCCCATTATTAGCATCTTACTTAGAAGATTGGGACATCGAAATTATTGAGGCGCATCATCACAGAAAGAGAGACTCACCCAGTGGTACTGCGTTAACGATTGCAAAAGTTATTGCTGACGCATTAGGCGTTAAATTGGAGGATGTGGCTAAGTTTGGACGGGATAAAGGTCCAAATAAAAGGGAAGTAGGAGCGAAAAAAGAAATTGGTGTGCACGCGATTAGAGGGGGAGACATTGTAGGAGACCATACGATATTATTCGCTGGACCTGGAGAGAGGATTGAATTCAAACATCAAGCACACAGTAGGGAGTGCCTTGCTAATGGTGCTATTACAGCGATCAAGTTTTTAAATAAAGTCGATAGAGAAGACGCGAAAATCTATACTACTCAAGAAGTGTTGGGCTTAATCGACTAATGCCTATTTCTTTTTTATGGTTTTTTCGAAATAGTTTGGGGATTTTTCGAGATAAATAACTTTTTTTAATCTTAATATATGTGTAAAAATAATTGTATAATAATCAGCCAGTCATCGTTTCATTTACTCGAAAATGTACATCGTGCTAACTTATTTCAATCAAATCATAGGACCAGAAACATTTTTTTCGATACCTACAACAATACCAGAAGAATTTAGCAAAAAAATTGGCAAATTCCTCAATCTCGATATCGAAGAAGCATTCTATAAAGTGGTTTTTCTTGATCGCCAGCTTAAGATAATTAACATGTCGTTTGAAGTTCCTTCGGGATGGGGGAGAGGTGGCGTTGAGGAAGCAATGATATCTGTTATAACCGACGAGGACTATAGAAGCAAACTGTTTTACGACCTATTAATCGAAATTTCTGAGAAAATCATCAATCGAGAAAACATATATAAAGGCTTTTATAAGTTCGACGAGCTTAGAAACCACGACATCGAAGTCGATATTAAATACGAGGAGATAAGGTATATACTCGTGAAAAGCTTGGAAAAATTTATTGAAATGCTTGATTCGCTATTAAATCAAAAATAGAAAAGGTTAAAATTTTATTGGTTTAAAGTAAAAAGTATAATTTATATGATTATTTAGAAAATAATTTTCATCTGGTTAAGAATAGATCATCTGAGTGGAAGTATGAAAAAAAGCCATTATTTATTTCTAATTTTTGTGGAATTGCTCTCATTCATAATGATTTTAGATATCTTTCCTCCTAATAATTTAGCACCCTTAGACATTTTAGAAGAAAAACCAATGAAACAAGAAGCGCAAATACCTTTCTTATCAGGAGGAAGAGTTTGGAGCGTAAACGGCAAAGCAATTTGTACAGAAAATTTTGACCAAGAGAATCTACAAATATGTCCCGATGGAGCGGGGGGTGCAATCGTTGTGTGGCAAGATAATAGAAGCGGTTCAAATTGGGATATATATGCTCAGCGAATCTCTCCCAGTGGAGAATTATTGTGGCAAAATAATGGAACATTGGTGTGTAACGCTAGTAATGATCAAGAAGAACCACAGATATGTAGCGATGGAGCGGGGGGCGCAATCGTTGTGTGGCAAGATAATAGAAGCAGCTCAGATTGGGATGTTTATGCTCAGCGAATCAATACAAATGGAGAAGTGCAGTGGTCAGGAAATGGGACAGTTATATGTAATGCAAGTGATCAGCAAGAACATGTGAGAATTGTCAGCGACGCATACAACGGTTTAATTATTACTTGGCAAGATAGCAGAAGTGGAATTACAAATTATAACATATATGCTCAACGGATCAATTCAACAGGAATCGTGAAGTGGAACGGTAATGGAACCGTAATTTGTAATGAAACCGGGCATCAAGGAGAACCTGAATTATGTAGCGATGGAGCAGGAGGAGCAATTATCACTTGGGAAGACCAAAGAGCTGTTTATTCAGATATATACGCTCAACTTATCAACTCAACAGGAGGCGTGGAATGGGATGGAAATGGTACAGTGATATGTGATAAGATTTATTCGCAACAAACTCCAAAGATATGTAGCGATGGAGTTGGGGGTGCAATTATTACTTGGAAGGATAAAAGGAAAGGTCTTTCGGCAGACTTTGATATATACGCTGAACGGATCAATAATTTAGGCGCAGGGACTTGGAATAGCTCAAGCGGAATTGTTGTGTGCTATGGGAATTCAGATCAGTTGTCCCCAGAAATATGCGGTGACGGAGCACAAGGAGCCTTTATTGTGTGGACGGAAGACGAC
>JAHQWX010000399.1 GCA_029856375.1 Promethearchaeia archaeon
TAGCTTTAATTTTGCGACTCATCAAAAACAACTATGTGATAATGACAAATAATATTAATTATCACTTTGGATTTTTATTAGTTTTCTTTAACAAGTATTTGAAAATATTTTCTTTGAAAATGCTTTTCCACTAATTCTGAAAGTACAATCCATCCTCCAGTATTTCCTGTTGGTAGGGCTTCAAGTTTTTCTTCGTAGACATCTTCAAAATCAGAAACAAATCTATCCAATTTATTTCTAAGCACAAATAAATCTTCTTTAATCAATAATGTGAAAATCACGCTCTTCTTATGATTGAATTTGAACATGAGCTTCTTATCTCCGTGATCTATTGCTCTTAATTTTTCCTTTCCTTTAGTGATTTCGTTAAGCATCGTTATTAATCCTATAATTCCGCCGGAAATTAAATCTGATTGAGCTGTTCTATCTTCTTCTATGAATTCATGTTCGTATAACAGAATTCCAGAATCTTTTATAACGAAAAGGTGAACTAACGACTCGTACCATTCTTGCTCTTTGTGAGGCAACGCCTCTTCACCAATTAAAAGTAGAACCAGACAGAAAATAGCGCTTAGAGATTGAGCTCCCGTTAAAATTGCTTGAGCTTCTGCAGGATCGGGTCTCCTAATTTCGATGAAACTGTATATTAATATACCTATACCCATACCGGCGGAAAATATAATAAATGTAAACGGTAAAATTTTACCATAGTTTATTCTTTTTGCTAAATCTCCGACTAATAATGGAATGGACATGAAAGCTGCAATGAATGCACTAACTACTAAAGACGCACGCACGAAGGGAATTTGAAATTCAAATATACTCAAAAAATTGAATATTGCAATCGCGACAATGAGAATAGTAAAAGTTGCGACTCGTCCAATGAAGTCAAATATAACTCCAATTAGTAAAGTTAACAACACTGAAAATAGGACCGTGATACCGACCGGAACGAGAAAGCTCTCATCCCACCAATTCTGGCTGGACCATTCCATAATTTCGTCTACCGGTATAGATAGAATTAAGTTGATACCGAAAACGGCAATTATTAAAACGCTTATTGTTAAATCTTTATTTAAATGCTGTTGGCCTTGTCTTTTCTCTTTAAGTAAGGGTTTTTCATATGTTGGGTCTTTGAACATCAAATATAAGGGTACAATATTGAACAATACCGGTATGTAAAGCAAAGGTGGAAAAAACATTACTCCAAGGGCAACCACCATAACAATAATCACTGCAGAAAGGATAGTGCCCATGAGAACATAGGACATAACTCGCCCCCTTTCTAATATTGAAGTGCTTTCTAAAAATAATATTAAAAAAAGGAAAAATAGAAGCTCTATGATAACACCGCCAATTAGAAAGCAAATATTGTTAATAATTCCCGGAAATCCCCTTAAAAATGTAATTTGGACAAAAAAAATTATTGAAGAAGTTATTAATAGGTATTTGATTGCTTTTACTCTTCGTTTTATCCTGTTTGTTAAAAAGGCTGATAGAATCCCTCCAAGAAGTACGCCGGCAAGTAAGAAGAAGATTGCTCCTCCCTCTCCTCCAGCATACAGGTCTAAATCGAACACTAACGCAATGATTAACGCTATTGAATATAAAATTGAATCAAAAACAAAATCGAGGAAAACATAGTCTTTCCTTTCTATCTCGATATCTTTAAACATTCCGTGGTATGATTTTAATTTTACTTTCCCTTTAGAATGTAGAGGTGAGTTATTTGATACAGATGTTCCTTCTGTATATTTTTTTAAATCCTCTACGGGAGGATTTTTGGGGTCTCCCATATGAATAAATTTCCCTATTTTTAGATATTTAACATATTAATCAAAAATCAGCCTATTAAATCTTTTTTATGAAATCGTTATTCTTTTTTTGAGAAATTAAAATTATGATAAAAGAATACGAATAAAACAAGAATAACGATATCAATATAACTCAAATGTAGTAAATTTCCTCCATCAGGCAAGTATCCCACTAAATTATGCATCATTATCACATAGATTTTGAGGAATAAACTGAAAATTAATATAATTTCCCAATTTGCATCCCGCTTCTTAAAGAGTACCCACAAACCAGTTCCAACAATGAAAAGGTGATAAACCAAATTGAAAAACCATAAAAACGTGAGTTCAAAACCACTAGTAATCATTAAATAAATTAAGGAAATCACAAGCCCACCTAAATAACTACTGAAGTATTTATCGTTATAAAAGAAAAGACAAATTGACACTGCAAACGCCCAACCGGAAAGAGGATACAGAGATCCCTTGATAATGCCCCATCCTATACCTATTGCAATCATTATTATCCAATCGATATGTTCTGTAAAGTAATTATAGCCAAACTTGTTGTGAAATTTCTCCATATTTTTATCTAAGGTCTTCTGAATTCTCTGAACCGTTTTTGAGGATTCTCTGCTAAAATTTTCGATTTTACTCTGCTCTTTTAGATTTACTAATACAATAATTATAAAAGGGTTTACAATTAAATAGAAGAAATAATTGATGCCTCCTAAAGCTTCTGTATATTCAACCATGACGGTGTTTAACTGAAAATATTGGAGGAGAATGAAGCCGTAAAAATATACAAATCCCCACATAAATATAATTTTCCAACTCGGAAGTTCTTTTATCTTAAAAATAATAATACCAAAGACAAATGCAATTATATTTAATGGGACGAACTCGTAACCTTCTAAGTAAATATCTAATAAGGCGGTAAGAAAAGTTGGTAATAAAGAGG
>JAHQWX010000400.1 GCA_029856375.1 Promethearchaeia archaeon
ATATGATTATTTGCCAAAAGTGGAAGCAGGATTTATGCATTCGTGGCCATTTAACTCAGATGCCGAGCTTATAATCGAGAAGGAGGGTGCTGAAGTTGAATTCGATGTCGACCCAGAAAGATTAGAGGACTTCGAAAATCAATGGTTGATGCTCGAAAGAGAAGGTACTAGTTTTTTTACTATGGAAGATTGGGTTTCGCATTGCGAAAAAGTTGGGGCAGTACAACCTCTCGATTTTTACATTCCCGAAGTACATTGGGGGCCTGCAAGGTATAACAGCAGTTACACTTGGATGGGGGACAACACTGCTAATAGCGACGACGGGGAAATGATAGCAAATAATAGACGAGGGTATTTCGCGGTAAAAGCGACCCAAATTTTGTATAATACCTATAAAACTCAGTTTAAATTTGATGCAAATAAAACTCGCGTTGAAAGTTTAATTGATAAAGCAGAAAAGTTAGTGCTTTTAGCTATGGTCACCGATACATCGGGAATAAACCCAAAGTGGTACGAGAGGCAATATGGAGAAACAAATGTCTATTGGGCTTTTAAAAATTGTTCAGAGGCGATATCGATAATAATTTCTGAAATTCCGTATTTAACCCACAACGCGAAATTTCAAATAGATCTCAAATCACACACTGTGGAGAATGATACATCGAAATTCAGCTTACCCGTATTTAAAGCGAAGAGTTCGACAACCGAATTGCCGTTTTCAATTAGCACAGATACGAATCCATATAGATGGAGTTTAATCCCTACAATTAGCGTAAAAAATTTTGCATTTGAAGGATTTAATTATCAATCGCTGGAAGTTGAATTCAGAGGTTCTTGGGATTGGTCAATAGATAATTATCCAGCAACAATTCGACTTACAATGTATGTTGACGCATCGGACATAACTTATTGCCCATCGTTAACGGATTCAATAAGCTACACGAGAAACATGTCAAGAAGCGATTACGAAACTCATCCATTATATATATGGTTGCCCTTAGGAAATGGTTTGATTTTTATTCCAAAATCACAAGATTCGGACGAAGGGTTGGCAATAATAAACAATTGCTCTAAGCGTCACATAACTCTATTATGGGAAGAAGATTTCTTGCGATATATTGAGGTTGAAGGCGTTCATTTTAACGCCACTTATCAGATTTTCGTAATGAACGATATCAAATTAACAGATGCGGTAACTTTTGCCCAGAGAGTTAATAATATGCCATTATGGATAATATCAGACAATGTGAAATTCATGTCTGGGTATTACGCTTATCAAATATACAGTCA
Organism: Promethearchaeia archaeon; assembly: GCA_029856375.1. GTDB lineage: Archaea > Asgardarchaeota > Lokiarchaeia > Sigyniarchaeales > SOKP01 > 6H3-1. Next base: position 1,291 of record JAHQWX010000400.1, read on the forward strand.
AGTAGCCAATGCAGGTACCGGAGAAGACGTACCTGGTTGGTGGGAATAGAAGTAATAATAAAAATAAATAAAAAGAAGCTGGAAAAATTGGTTAAAGGAACGGTAACCACTCAATTCAAGCTATTGGTATGGATCGGAGGATTCTTACAATTCTTGATTGGAGTTTTGTTGCTACTGTTGCCAGATTTGTTCTTAATAGACCAGATGGATTTAGCGTACCCTTATTTAAATTACACGCTTTTTCTTATAATAGCAATTATTGGCTGGATTGATATAATTGTTGGAATCTTGTTAATAATCTTAGGATTTTGGGGTGGAACAATAACGAAATATGGTGTAGGTCTACCAGAGGAAGAACTTGGAAAAAGAGGAGGTGTTGAAAGGATGCGAATTTATCTCTTGATATCATCAATATTTCTTCTCGTTGGATTTCCTATTGGAACATTTATTGGGATAATGCTCCTACGGGAATCTAAGAATTTAAAAGAGGGAAAAAAAGTAGAGGAGAAACCTTTAGTTAGTCAATATCAATACATTATTTGGGGCGGAGCAATGCATTTGATATTTTTGGGATTAGCTTTTGAACTTTTAGTTAGTTTTGCAATCGGAGAACCTATGTCCTTACTGTATCCCTATATAACTTGTTCTATCTTATTTATTCTGCAAGTAATCGGTTGGGTTTTCTTGATTGTAGGTTTAGCATTATTATCGACAGCTTTATATGTGATAAAACTGGTAAAGGATCGAGCAGATTTGCTTAGAGAAGAGAAAAATAAAGTGCTTAAAGGAATTAAGCTCGTTCGCGTTGTTGTTATTATATCTTCAATCTTCCTTTTGGTAGTAATCCCAATCGGTACTATTATGGGAATTACTCTTATTCGCGAGTCTTGGATGTTAAAGGAATAGATTTAAAATTCTGAAACGATTACTTTAATTCCCTTCTTTTCTTGCATAATTTTCATTCCCTTGGTGAGTAATTCTTCAAGGGATATCTGGTGAGTTATCAACTTGTCTGCTTCTACGATATTTCTATGAATTAAGCCGATTGCGTCTAAATAATCTGCGCCGCTTGAAATGTAAGACCCGAGAATTTTTCTCTGCCAGCGAACGATCTCGTTGGGTTTAATCGTACCAGTTGCTCTGGAGTCTTGACCAAACAACACTAATCTCGCTCTTCTCGCCCAAATGGAAAGCGCCGTTTCGAAAGTTGCGGATATACCGACTGCGTCTATGACAACATCGGCTCCCCAATCGTCAGTTATATTCATAACCTCTTTTACGACATTTTGAGATTCTGGATTTATTATGTGGTCTGCACCGAGTTCGAGTGCCTTATTTCGACGATATTCCATCGGTTCAACAACAATTAGTTGGTCTAAAGGATGTTTCCTTATAACCGATTCGATTATTAATCCCATCGGTCCGGCTCCGATAATAA
>JAHQWX010000401.1 GCA_029856375.1 Promethearchaeia archaeon
TCGCCGTTCTTTGCTATTTGTTCGGCTACAAAGGAGTAATCCATTCCAATTTTAGCAAATATTGAGTTATTGCTTGCCCATCGATGAGATTTTAATTTCTCTTTATCTTGCTTCATCGTTATGAAACTTTTATCTTTAACATCTCCTAACGCAATTTCCGCGCTCCTCCTAACATTACCCGCAACTACGCACCTACCAATAAAATTCATTATATCTACTATCTCAATTGTGCGAATAAGCTTGCCAATACGCGGATTTAATAGCTTTTTAATCGACTCATATAGCTCCATTAAAGGTCCTGATCCAGAAGCAATCCCTCCAAAACCTCGTATTAAAGAACCAGCAGGTCTAATATCAGAAAAATCAAATTTAGGAATCGGTTCACCGTAGAAATAACCTCGTAGGGTGTATCGTAATCCTTCAATCCAACCTTCTCTACTATCGGGTATTTTAAAAACAAAATCTTCAGCACGAGGCTTTTTGATTTTTATTTTTCCAGCTCCCTTAGTGTCAAAACCTACTCCAACTCCAAGCATCAGCGCGTCCATAGTCCATTCGAAAGCAATAGTCCCTTTGATATCGATATCCTTGGTTGAAACGAAACCGCAATTGTTAAGGGCCATTGATCCGTGGCGATCTATAAATGGGGTTCCCATGATCCACAGACCTCGACCGGGAGGAATAAATTTAAAATTCCATATTTTCTCATACATTATTTGGGCAGAATTCTGGGCTTTTATCTCGTTCCAGGGCAACCCTAATTTCACGCAGTGCTCTTTTTGGATAGAAAAGCACCCCTCAACAACCCTTTTTATAGTCTCCCAGAACTCTTCTTTGCGATGCTCTTTTTCAACAAGCCTTGCATAGGTTCTCTTGTATGTAATATAGCCTAAAGGACCCCATTTAGGCTGTTTTTCTTTAAAATTATCGAGGAACTTCTCATCTAGGGTGAATTTTGTCATACTAACATTAACCAAACGAGCGTAAATATTACGAAATTTTTCTAAGTTTCTCGCAGTTAATTCAAGACAAACAAGTTCTCTAACATAATTTGTAGAAATTCGTTTTAGTCCTTGCCCAATTATTTTCCTTAAGACCTCTTGGGCAATTTCCTCTGAGATTTCTGTCTCTAGACCCGTTTCCCTATTAAGAGATCGAGCAATATAAGATACATCGAATTCTTTAATCTCACCTTTCGAATTTATCACAGATTTAGGATAGAGATCAATAAGGCTAAAATCCTCGTCGTCCTTTTTAGAATCTTCCAACTTTTTCATACACTCCCTACATTTATAAAGAAGTAATTCTTTTTATTTCCATTGTTTTTTAGCTCTTTCAAATTATTTAAGAATTTCCCTTGATTTCTATTAGAACATTAACATTTTTCAGAGACTTCCTTAAAAATTAAAGGAGAGCCGACATTAAATGATTACCACTTTATTTTATAATCTAATAGTATAAAGAGATTTAAATTTAAAAAATAGAAGAGAGGTTTCATTTCTTATAAAATTAAATATTTTCGATATTTCACGAAAAAGTAAAGGAATTCGGCATTAGTAAAAATAAAAAACTAAAAATGTTTTATTAATATCATCAGAAAAAATACTGAATGGTTTTTATATGGCAGAAAAAGATTTTGAACCATTAACGAGTCAATTGGGAATTGCTGGAACGAGTTATCGGTTACAATTAGGATTAATTAACGAAAAGTGGGCATCTAGATTGATGAAAGGTCAGAGTGTAATCGATTCTTACATATACGATGATGTTGAAGATGATCGTCCCAATGGAAATCGCATTGTTGGATGGGTTCTCAAAACTGTAGCAATTCCAAATATTAATCCTCATCAAGTAATGAAGACAACTCAGTTTTTACTAAAAGAAGCAGCAACTAACAAAGAAAAGAGAAAGGTAGTTGCTCCGATAGAAGAGGCAAAAGAAGTAGAGCTTGAAAAGGTTCCCGAAGACCAATTGAAAAGACCTAAAGCAGCTGGCTGGGTAAAAGAAGAAGAAGGTGAAGATTTAACCGATCGTGAGAAATTTATTCAGAAGACGAAAGCAAAAGCAAAAGCGCAAGTTAATTCGGGAGAAACTGCTCAAAAAGAGGCACCTGAAGTTATTGAAATAAAAAAAGAACTACCCAAAATTCCATCAGAGGAAGCTGAAGAAGAAGTTAGTGGTAAGGTATTTTGTCCTTTCTGTGGATTTCGCATTCATTATTGCCCAAATTGCGGGAAAGAATTGAAAGAGTATAATTAATTTTCATCTGTATATAATAAATAAGACCGCTATTACTTATTCAAATTCTCCTTTTGAATTAAATTACAAACTTTTATTTGATTTCAATTCTAAAATAAATTAAAAATTTTATATTCTAAAATAAACTAATTAACTGGCTTATGGCAGAAGAAAACATCGAAGTGAAACTCGATCCAATCGCATACTTAAAACTTTTAATGTATTTTTTAAGGTTCTCAAATCAAACTACAAATAAGGAAGAGTCCAGAATCGCCTATGGCTTGCTGTTGGGATATAAAAACGAGGAAAGTCAGACAGTTGTTTCAGATTTCTTTCCAATAAAAAATTCGGGAATAAATTTCTTAGATTTTGAAGATTTTCCTAAGATATTTGACTATCTGGAAAAATATAACAAGAAATACGATGACGACCAATATCCGGAATATATCGTAGGGTGGGCCAGAAACTCGAAAAAACTTGGCATT
>JAHQWX010000402.1 GCA_029856375.1 Promethearchaeia archaeon
AACCAGAATTTCGTAAACGAGATAATTTGGTATTATTACAACAAATACTCAGCTGGAAAACGCAACTTACCGAGAGCTCACGATAACATCTTTGTCTATTCAAAAGGAAGCAAGTATACCTTTAACGAATTGCGCATTCCACGAGATAAACCGAGGAAACAATTAAAGAGAGAATCCGTGAACGGGATTCTCAAAAATGTTAAGGACGAGAAGGGTCATGTCGTGTACAGAACCGTGTACGACAAAAAAGCAGACGATGTATGGAAAATTCCGTGCATGCAGCCTGCTTCGTCAGATTGGACCGGCTATCCAACGCAAAAGCATCCGAGGCTGATGGAACGAATATTACAAATTGGAAGTAACGAAGGCGATTTAATTGCCGATTTTTTTTGCGGTTCTGGAACAACTCTTCAAGTTGCCCAAAAAATGAATCGCAGGTGGATAGGGTGCGATAATTCGAAATACGCAGTTGCGATTACGCTTCAAAAATTATCAGAAATCATTATGGAAGACAATTTAATTCCCATGGAATTGCTAGCTATAAAGAACGATAAAAACAAAAAGGTAATTAATTCCGGACTTTTTGAAAAAAAAATAGAGATATTAAGAGGAAAATAGAAATTCTTAGAATTAAATTTCTCTGCCTATTAGTTTCAGAATAATTTTAAAAGTTATATTAGTAATTTGGTCGATACTAAGATCAACGTGCTCTAATAATTTCCGTCTATAATCAATTTGTTCTGCTACGCCTTGAATAATAAAAATAATCATAAAATTAAGGTGATTAATGTTTAATTTTGTTTTTATTGAGCCATCGTTGATACCTTTTTTTATTGCTTCTTGCCATATTCGTCTATATTCGATGTATTTCTCCAATAATTTTCGAAACACATTATATCGTTTTTTAATAAGTACTTCAATTTCAGATTCTTTGTTTAAGATTAATTCGGTATAATAAATGTCTTCAATAGGAATTTTTAGATCTTTACTGCGCCTAAAAAATCTACTCAACAACCTTGAATAAAATGGGGATTCTAACATGAGTTTTAATAATCCTCTACTAAGAAATTCAATTTGTTGGAATCCTGAACTTTTTTTAGTACTGAATTTCTTATAATCATTGGCGATCTCATCTAACCTTAAAATTCCAAGTTCAAAATATATTTCTTCCTTAGTTTTAAAATAGTTATATAATGTTGCTCGACTAAGAACTGCTAAATCAGCTATTTCTTTCATTGATGTCTTATTAAAACCTTTTTTAGTGAATAATTTTTCTGCAGCATTAAGAATAAAACCTCTAATTCTCGCTACTTTACGCTCTTTCTTTGTTAATATATGTTTTTTCGTTCTTAAATCTGAAATTTTTTCCTTTTTTTCCACATTTGATTTCTTTTCTGACATTTCGATTTGTATACACTATGTCTAATAATTATATATTGGATCCAAAGATTTAAATTTAGTTTTTTACTATTAATAATTAGACATATTGTCTAAAAATAATACATTATGTATTAAAATTATTATAGGGATTGGCAAGAAATTAGATGTGTATTGAATTTAACATGGAAAACTCAGAAGGCAAGGAACAAGATATAGACATTATTGGGAATTCAAAATTTAATATTTTCATCGTAGATGATGATATAGAGCTTCTTAATTTATATTCCAGGTATTTTCAATCAAACGGCTTCAATGTGGTTGGTACAGCAAAAAATGGAATAGAGGCAATAGAAAAAATACTCAAATCATCTAATAAACCCGATGTGATAATTATTGACTTTAATATGCCAATTATGAATGGAATCGAGGCTATAAAACAACTCTTAAGAGCTGATGATTCTTTTAAAATGATTTTAATGAGTTCAAATCCATTTATAAGGGGGAAAGCTCGTTCTTCTGGAGCAAAAGATTTCTATTTTAAATTAAGGGGAATTAATGTACTCCTTAAAATAGTTAAAGACATTCTTAATCATTCTTAAGATTAAGATCTATTTCAAAGGGAAGTTTTTAATTTGGTTGCAGATTTCGATTTAATTCTACCTTATTTAAGCTTGATTAAAAGATTTTTCTTTAAATGTCACAAGATTAAATTTACTAAAAAAAGGAAAAATTAATTGAATTAAAAATTAAAAATCTTTTGTGTGGTAATCCACATTCCACCCCAAATATGTGGTTAAGGCTTCGTATACTATGTCTCCAACTTGATTTAATGTTGCAGCCACGTGATGGGCGTAGCCCTCTTTACACAATTTATGCAATAAATCCTGCAATTTAGGAATTTTAAGTACTCCATACCCACCAAATGTGCTTAGTGGATCTTCTGTGTATTCTCCCTCTCCCAACATTGCTTTGATTTTCCCACTAATATCATCCGTTTCGACTCTTAAAAATGTGCACGGTTCCGCCGGAATTCGCCCTTCAACCGCTCCAAACGATACATCTTCGCCTTTGAGGTCTTTAATAATGGGGTGTACTCTTATTTGAGCGTTTTTAAGAAACGATTTTGGGAGGTTTGAGCAATGGAATGTAACTAATTTGTCCTCGTTGTAATCGTAATTATTGTTCCAATCGAGTATAGCTGAAGGCGTATTCGAAGCGAGCTGTAAAACAAGCATTCCAACTAATCCAGATATATCTACTTCACACGCGCCAGGAATAAGTGCCTCGTTAAACATACTTAAAACTAAACACGCGGCAATGCCAAGATTATCTTGAACTGAT
>JAHQWX010000403.1 GCA_029856375.1 Promethearchaeia archaeon
GAGTTGAATATGGAATATTTTTTTGGGGCAGACTTCAATGATGAGGAGGGAAATGGAGTATTGAGTAAATATCCGATTGAGGAGGTTGAAAATCTTTATTTATCCCCTGATGATGAGCGATCACTTATTAGGGCAGAAATTATTATCAATTCTGAAAAATGGAATATATTTATAGCTCATTTATCATTAAGACCTCAGGAAGATAACCTTATACAAACAGATTATATTTTATCTAAAGTATTAAAAGGGTATAATAAGCGTGTTGTATTAATTGGTGATTTTTAATGATACTAGACATAACAGACGCTTCTGAACAAGCGCTTAACGGGCTTAGGGATTTTACCTTGATAAAATGGTATGTAATTCCGCTGCTCGCAATAGTATTATATATCTACTTTACAGAAGTGAAAAAAGCTAGAGAAACTGGCGATTGGAACGCAATTTACGCGGGCTTAACGCTTTTCGGAATGGATTTCATCAACGAGACGTGGAATGGGTGGATTTTTGCGGCAACCCAATATTCTGCGTTTTGGACAACGCCTGGAGACACTGGGCTTAGAGTCATGGTGGGTTGGAACATCGAAATTATTTTCATGTTCCTTATTGCTGGCATTGTGTTTTACAACTCGCTTCCTGAAGATCGAGATCAAAAAATTCTAGGCCTTCCGAACCGGTGGTTCTTAGCTGCGTTTTTTGCTGCGTTTTGCGTGTTCGTAGAGTGCATTCTCAATATCGGCGGGCACCTCGTTTGGGAATATCCGTGGTGGAATTTATCTATAACCGGCATTTGGTTGATATTTCTTATTGGATACTTTCACTTTTTCGCTGCAGTTGTTATAGTAATTGGCATGAAAGACGATAAAAAGAAAAAGCTAACTATCGGAGTAATTTACGCGATTGCGATTGTTATGAATATGATAGGTTTCGGTATCCTTGGATGGCTTTATTAAATAAACCCTTTTTTTTTATTATTTTAAAGGAATATTGACATAGATTTACTTAAAATAATATTTAAAAAATGTAAAATATAGGAGTTATTGCAATCAAATCTCGATTTCCTAAAAATATAATAACAATTTCAATTATATTCATGTAAGGGGACAATGTCCCCAATAAGATCGTAATTATAAAGGCGTTCACGATCGCCCCAGTAATTATATTTCCTGTTTTCTCGTATAAAAAGGCAGAATTGAATGCTAATAGAAATAAAATAGGGATAGCCAAGAAGAGAAACATAACAAAATAATAATCGTTAATTATAACGCACAGAACTAGGAAATAAGTAGCAATGTAAATAAACATAATTTCAAAATTAATCGCTACTCTGTTCCATAACGCCTTGAATCCATTCCCCGACGGTTTTGGGAGAATTATGTGAAATAAAATCCCGTATACAATAAAAATCAACAGTGAAACAATGAAATAGAAAGGAATCCATGGGATTCTATAAATTGAAAGTGCTATTCCCATATAATTTAAGCCTATTGAAAGGTACAATATTAAATATTGTATCACCGCTAGAATAATACCCAAAAGCACTTTTCTTGCCAAATCAGTGTTTTGATCCTTAACAGATTTCTTAAAAATATCTGACAGCGAATGTGTAGTTTTTTTTGAAATCCTCCAAAACAAAACGATTAGGGCGAATGCTTGCCCAAATAAAACAGCAATCATTATACCTGCTATTGTGAGTGGCAAGAAAAAAACGAGAGGAATCATGAGAATTATACCAGGGAGACCAAGTGCCAATGAAAAAATTATTACTTTAGTAAAAAGCTTCGTCGTGCTTTCGTTCTGAAAGTCTTTTTTAAGAACATTTTCTTCTTTAGATCTTATCATTTTTAGTGAAAACGTTTCAACGATTAAAAAAAATAATCCCATCCCTCCTATAAGTTGAATAAATACAAAAATTGCTCTTGAATTTACGTAGAAATTCTCATCAACGGCTCTCACATCGGGAAAAGTATTTATAATCCAATCTCTTGCTTCCCTTATCATATCCTGATCCCAAGCGGATGTGAGATGGTCTGAATTGTCATCGTTATAGATTTTAGAGGCGTTCCCTTCCTTAAAACTTCCGTATAATTTATTTACATCGATTTTAGCAGGACTTAACCCTAGTCTTATCCCCATCCCTTCTTTAAGTTCTCCTAAAGTTGTTGCTTCGCAAAATTGACCTCGAATCATGAGAATGTTTAGAATTCGGGAAGAATTTGCCTTTACAATATCTTCGGGAACATGCGCTCCAATTCCAATTAAGCATTTGAAATCGTTGTCCTCCTTAACTATCTGATAACCTGGCTCTCCTCCTAATGAATATCCAATAAAGCCAATATTATCTGGATCTACATCGTTTCGATTAGACATTAAGTAACTTTTTATTGCTTTTGTATCGTTCACCAAGCTTTCTATATTAAGTTCTCCAGAACTCAAGCCATGCCCCCTCATGTCATATGGAACTGCCATAAATCCTGCAGCTGCTAATTCAATCGAATAACTTTTCATCATTTCTTTATTAACAGCAGAACCATGTGCTATAATTATCGCTTTCTTTTTTTCAACTCCATTATTTGGTTCAATTACATTAAATGAGATATTTACTCCATCCTCTGTCCGAGTTGAAAGATTTGAGGTAATCTTTATACTAGTTGGTATTAAAAAGATCAAAATAGTTCCTAAAGCGAATATTGATAGAAAAATTCCTACAAATAGACCTCGTTT
>JAHQWX010000404.1 GCA_029856375.1 Promethearchaeia archaeon
CATAATTATATTTCAAATTAATACCTTATTAACGACTATTCGCAAATTCTTGCTAAATAAATGAAATATTTGAACTAACACGAATTATATTTCTTTTGCCGTACATTTAAAAAGCAAAATTTGAATAATAATTATATTACATCAAAAATGTAATCAACAATTCAAGGGGTTGTAACAATCTTGACTGATTTTGAAGAGAAAGTTATCAGTGAATTAATTGATTTAAAAGCAGCAATCGATAAGATTCTTAATAAAGTAGATAATTTGGGCGATAAACTTAACTCGCTATCGTCAAAAGTGGCGGGCATGTCCGGCGGTGCCGCTGCTCCTGCACCTGCACCTGCACCTGCAGCAGGACCTTCGGAAACTGTAAAACCTTCCGATGTCGTTTACGAACAAAAAGAAAAAGAAAAAGCAGCACCACCACCATCAGATGGGCGTATAGCGTGTCCTAACTGCAGTTCAACGCAATTTACTGAAGTTGAAGATAAAACAAACGTGCTTCATTACATGTCTGGTACTCCAATATATTCTAAAAAGAAAGTATGTAAGCAGTGCGGCGCCGAATTTTAATTTAAACGAATTTTTTTCTATTTTTCCTTTTTTTCTCTTAACTGAGTTCAGAACCTTGATAGAAAAACGGATAATAAGGTTTTATTCCGGTAAATCCAACCCAAATAAAAGTGAAAATCGAATACGAGATAGTTATAGCAATAAAACCCCAGATAAACGGACTTTTTTTGAAATCGAATTCGTAGTTTAACGAAATTAGATAAAACGACAATAATGCTGCAGGATTAACGATTAGAAATATAAAATTACATTGTCCTTCCAGGAAAGCTTCGGCTTGAATAAGACCACCAATCACTCCAATGAATAGAGCCCAATATTTATCGTTTCTGTTTACTACGATTTGCTCCTCCTTATATTTCTTCTTGTCGTCGATTAAAAAAAGAATGTTAAGAACGCTCATCAAAATGAAAACCGAGTAAAATCCAACCGCAATAGTAGTATGGCCCACATACTCGTCCCAAAAATAAACAGCGTAGAATAGAGTCGTTTCTTCGAGTCCCAAATTTGAAACCTTCCCATTTATATGATTTGCGACGACATGAATTACATGCCCCATGCAAAAAATCAAAAGGAAAACGAGATATAACGAGAGCGAAATATCCTTGAATCTCTTGGAGAAACTCTCTTGAGGCATTCTATTCAGCATCATTCTCAATCCAAAAAAAGAACAAACCGCAAAAAAAGGAGAAGTGAACACGACATCCATGAATAACTTTGAGCTGATGTCGTAATTCACTAATTTATCTTGTTCAGAAACCCAAAACGCAAAAGGAACTCTGAACTTAAAAATATACTGAAATAAATAAGGAAAACCTATACCAATGGCGTACGCTAATATGATAAGAAGATATGGCTTAAAATCTTCCGTGATGTGAATTTTAAATTTCATAATAAAATGTTGAGTTAATAGTATTTAAAATCGATCGATCACGCTTTAACCGGCATGTCTCGGCTAGCGATCACGTTTGCTCCTAAATTGCGAATGTTTTCAATTAATACATCCTCCGCTTTAATCGGAGCTTTAACCGTTACGCACGATAGTTCCTTAATGAGTTCAAATATCAGTTCTTTCGGGACGGGTTTGTCGGTTCTTACTGGGATAATAGGTAAAAATCCGTCCTCTACTCGCATAGTAGCAGTAATAATTCTTTTTGGGGCGATAAACTCTTCTCTCGCGTATTCTTCACCCTTTCTGCAAGTGTAACCCGTAATTTTTAATTCATCAGAAGTGTTTTCAACCGTTATTTCGCATCCTGTTGGACAAATTATACATCGGATGACTTTTTTTCCCTTGGGTAGTTCGCTGAGATCGATATCTTTACTCATTTAACTTGCGCCTCCTCTGCTAAGCATTCTAATAGCGATACCGGCAATACCTCTACCTTCAATTTCTTACAGTCAGGTGGGATCACTTCTGGTTTAAATTTAGTTAAAAGCTCTATCATTTCGCTCGGGATTACGTGGTGACGAACCCTCTGATAGATGATGTTATTGTTCTCTTTTATAACGACCATCGTGTCTCTATCTGGTTCCTTTACTCTTAGCGAAAAGTGAAGAAGCTCTTCGATGTTTTCGCGATTTATATGGTCTGGTTTAATGTATCCAACGTTAATTCCGGGAACAACTTTGATTAAATCTTTCATTTTTTGCTTTTTACCATATTGATCGTTAACGAAAATTGCCGCATTTTTTCCCGCTCTCTTAGATTCTGCAGTGACATTATCAACTAGGTCGTGAACTTGAAGGACATTCCCGCACGCAAAAATTCCTGGAACGGTCGTTTCTAAATTTTCATCTACTACTGGACCACCGTTATTCGAGAGTAATGCACCAGCCTTATGCGTTAGTTCGTTCTCTGGTATTAATCCAACCGAAAGAAGAATTGTATCACATTCGATGAATTGGTCAGAATCGCTAATTTGGTCCCAATTCACATCTACTTTTGATATTGTAACTCCCTTAACTCTATCTTTCCCATGAATGTGCGTTATGGTATGGTTTAGAATAAGCGGAATTCCGTAGTCTTCAAGGCATTGAACTTGATTTCGTATTAAACCACTCACATAGGGTTGAATCTCGACTACAGCTTTAACCTCACAACCCATCCATGTTAATCTTCTAGCCATAATCATGCCAATATCCCCT
>JAHQWX010000405.1 GCA_029856375.1 Promethearchaeia archaeon
AACTATTGAAGGAACTATCAGAATATCGCAATAAAATGGTCTTAAAAGGTTCAGAGTTTCATGAATTAGTTAAAATGGCGCAAATGAGTAATAAGCAACAAGTTTTAGATACATTAAAGAGTAAATTAGATGATTTAAAGAATAAACCTCCCTTTTCTGATAATAGCTTAAAGCGTATTTTACTCACAGGGTCAGTCATCGACGACACCGAATTCTTAAGATTCTTGGAACAAAAAGGTTTTCAAGTTGTTGCTGACGATTTATGCATTGGCTCGAGATATTTTTGGAATGTAGTTGACGAGAGTATGGATCCAATAAAAGCGTTAGCGGAATATCACTTAACTAAACCGACTTATTCAACAAAAATGCCTTCTTATGAACGATATAACTTCTTAAAGGAACTTGCAGAGAATTACAAAGTCCAAGGTGTTCTAAATATTGCTCAAAAATTTTGTGAACCAATGCTTTACGACCATCCTTTTTTAAATAAAAAATTTAAAGCGTTAGAAATTCCATACACATTTATTGAAATGTTGTACAATAGAGAACAGTACCAGCAGCTTTCAACTAGATTTGAAGCGTTTGCTGAAATAGTACAGAGGTGAAAATCGTGTCAGCAAAGAAAAGTAAAATGTTAAAAGCAACTTTGGGTTTAAAGAACGAAATGGGAAGACACTACCTTGCAATAGAACAAGCATTCCGCGACGGGACGCCTACAGCGTGGGCTACTTCGGGGACTCCCGTCGAGCTTTTATATGCTATGGATGTGCAGCCCATGCTTCCTGAGAATTCCGCGACCATATCTGCCGCGCAAAAATATTCGCAGAATTTTATCGAATTAGCAGAACAAGAAGGATTTTCGTACGATATTTGTAGTTATTTCAAAACTAATGTAGGAGCTGTTATGGAAGATGTCGATGTTTTTAAAGGCGGTATTAGAAAACCAACATTTATGCTCTCTAGCGATGTTATCTGCGATACGCATGTTCACTGGTTTCAAGTGCAAGCCGAGAGATTTGGTGGCGTTCCGCACTACACAATTGATGTTCCTCATGTAGTGAGTAATACGACAAAACGCCAAAGAGAATACTACAAGAAGTATGTAGAAGAGCAAACATGGGAGCTCCTCGAGTTTATTAAGGAGCACACAGGGCATGACATTGACTTGGAAAAAGCAAAAAAGGTTGCTGCTAATTCTTACGAATTAAGCGTAATATGGAAAGACATATACGAATTAAGAAAAACAGTTCCTTGTCCTATATCAACGAAAGACACTTTTGGTGGTCTATTTCCATTATTTACAATGCCCGGCTTGCGCTCTCCAATAAGATTATATAAAAAAATGTATAAAGAAGCGAAAGAAAGAGTGGATGCGGGGCAAGGAGCACTGGAAAAGGAGGAGTTCCGCTTAATGTTTGAAGGAATACCCTTTTGGTATAACCTGAAATATTTTGCAATGCTGGAGCGGTTTAACGCCATAATAGTCTACGAGCCTTACACTTACGCGTTTTCGAAATTTTTCTCCAATCCGTTTGAAACTATCACAAAGGAGAGATTGCTAAAAGATCCAATCGAATGTATGAGTACATTAATGTTGAGCTTCTGGTATACGTTTGACCTCGAAACGAGAGTGAGATGGTTCAAAGAAACCGTAAGGGAATGGAAAATCGACGGTGTTTTAATGCACAATAATGTTTCATGTAGGCCAAATAACTGCGCATTTTACGATCTAAAGCGGAGGCTTAGCGACGAAGCAGACATTCCGTGTTTAATTATCGACGGCGACCAAAATGATCCTAGAAAGCTAAATGTAGAACAAACGAATAACAGAATTGAAAGCTTCATTGAAGTTTTAAGGAAGAATAAAAAACGCTAATTAGAAAAATTTTTTAACCAAGCTTGGTAGATCGGTTAAAATTTCTTCTGATATTTTGCTGGCCTTCAACTTAATCACTAGTTCTTTTTTATCTTCACCCCTCGATTTCAGACTAATGTTAATAATTTGTATTGGAATTGATTTTCCATCTCCATTTCCAGACCAGCGATTTTCTACGCGATTAGCAATAACAAGACTTCTATTTTTCCCCTTTTGTCCTCGTTTATCGGGGCTTGTATTACCCTTATTGGGTGCTTTATTTTCAAACATAATTTTAAAATTGAAATCTTATTTTTTATTTTCAAATCAACTTTTTAAACCACTTGTTTTAAAAAATAAGCAAAAAGACATTTTAAATGATTAAATTTCTAAGTATCGCTGAAGACCTTTTTAAAATATTATGAAATAGTTTTTCTACTATAATTTCGATCTTTTCAACTAGAAATCAAAATTATGTATGGTGGTTTGAATGAAGAACAAATTAAAAAAAGAAGAGGAAAATTGGCGAGAGAAATTAACTAAAATGCAATTTTCCGTATTACGAGAGAAAAGTACTGAACACCCATTCACCGGAGAGTATTGGGATAATCACGAAAAAGGCGTGTATAAATGCGCTGGGTGTGGGGCCCCGCTGTTCGACTCAGACACTAAATTCGAATCTGATACTGGATGGCCCAGTTTTTACGCACCGATTGATGAAGATAACATTGATGAGGAGAAAGACACAAAATTTGGAATGGTGCGCAATGAAGTTCTCTGTAGTAAATGTGGGGGACATTTAGGGCATGTGTTTAACGATGGACCGAAGCCCACAGGTTGTAGATACTGTATCAATTCAGC
>JAHQWX010000017.1 GCA_029856375.1 Promethearchaeia archaeon
AAGACATCCCAGTTGGAAGAATCGCGTTAGAAGGAATAAAGCGGTTAGAATATAGGGGTTACGATTCTGTGGGAATCGCTTCTCTTTCGAATAGTAATATTGTAATTAAGAAAGATGCGGGAAAAATCGACGAGGTACATAATAAATTGAAGCTCGACGACTTTCCCGGAAAAGTAGCGATCGCACACACCCGATGGGCTACTCATGGGTCTCCAACAAAAGTAAACAGTCACCCTCATATGGATTGTGCGAACAAAATTGCGGTTGTTCATAACGGGATAATTGAAAATTTTATGGCGCTTCGGGAAGAACTTATTGAAAAGGGTCACAAAATTAAGTCTGATACTGACACCGAAGTTATTCCGCACTTAATTGAGGATAAAATATCGGAAGGATTAAGTCTTAAAGATTCAATCATTGAAGTGGTTAAGATCTGTAAAGGCTCGTTCGGTTTAGCAGTGATTCATGCGGATACACCAAATACAATAATTGTCGTAAAAAAGGAATCCCCTTTAGTAATAGGCATAGAACCAGGAAAAACGACTTACTGCGCTTCTGACATTCCGGCATTTCTTCCTTTAACAAGAACATGTTATATATTAAAAGATTGCGAAATGGCAATCCTTAAACCTGGAGAAGTGGAATTTTTTGAATCTCAAAGCGGTAATAGAATCGAAAAAGAATCTCAAAATGTCGAATGGAGCGTGGATGCTGCAGAAAAAGGGGGATACGAGCATTTTATGTTAAAGGAGATTTACGAACAACCCACAGCTCTAAGACAAACAATGAAAATTCCGAAAGAAGAAATTCGAATTTTCGCCGAAGGACTTTTATCTGCAGATATGATTTATATAACTGGCGCAGGAACATCGTTATACGCGGCTTTAGCTGGAAAGTTCATCCTATCGCACTTCTTAGGAAAATATATTCAAGCGATTGAGTGTTCCGAATTTAAAGGGAGTTTGTTAAATTGTTTAGAAGATAATTCTGCTATTATTACAATATCGCAATCTGGAGAAACGATTGATACAATTGAGGCAATTCGTTGGGCCAAAGAAACAAAGAATGTTAAGATTTTATCAATCACAAATGTCGTAGGATCATCTATTACTCGACATTCCGACCAAGTGATAATTACTCGAGCAGGTCCAGAAATTGGGGTAGCAGCTACGAAAACTTATTCAAGTCAAGTATTTACTCTCGGATTAATTGCAATGGAGATTGCTAAATTAAAGAAAAGGGAAACACCAGAAGAAATTCAAAAATACGAAGAAGCGTTAATGAATACGCCAGATATTGTAGAGACTTTTTTGAATAAGAATTTGGATTTTATCAAAAAAATCGTGAAAGATTTAGAAAAGCATTCAAACTATTTCTTTTTAGCTAGGGGGATTTCTATAGGAACTGCAAAAGAGGGAGGATTAAAATTAAAAGAAGTAGCTTGCAGGTTCATTGAAGGATATTCAGCAGCGTCAGCAAAGCACGGTCCAATTGCGCTAGTGAGAAAAAATTTTCCTATTGTTTTTATTGCTCCTCCAGACGAAACTTACGAGAGACTTATAGGAAATGTTATGGAATTCAAAGCAAGGGGTGGAAAGATTATATCGTTTGTGGTTGACAGTGACAAACGGATTACTGATTTAAGTGATGTAACGATTAGAATACCACAACCAGCTAATAAATATTATAATTTATTCAGTCCCATTACATTTATTCCTGCTTTACAATTATTAGCGTATCATACTGCAATATATCACAAATTAGATCCTGATAAACCATTAAACTTAAGCAAAACAGTAACAGTTCATTAAAATTTGCTTTATCCTAAAATTGGATTAAGCTTCTGGGCCAAAATTCCTGGGGATTCTCCCAGGAAGCTCTCAGGACTAGCAGTTAGAATGTAATAGAAAGGCATAAATATAGATTCTTCAGAAGGACCAACTCCAGAATTGACGATATAAACCCATTTTCTCTGATCTTCTATGTTTGACTGGCGATATTTCCATTCCAATGTATCTACTTCCGGAATTTTCCCGACATTTCTTAATAATTCTCCTACTGCGTCGAAATCAATACCGAATGTTATAATGGGAGATAAATCAAACGACGCTATGCATATACCTTCCAATCCATAGTCCCTCATTTCGTTTAGGAAGTTTTCACAAGTAAGGCGCGTTTCTTCTTTTTTATCTTCGATTATTTTCCTCGCTTGGGCATCAGTAAGTATTTCGATAATTCTCTCTTTTTCTTCCGGTAAAATTGGTTTTTCCGAGCCAAGAGGGATTTTATTTTGAATAATCCATTCGTAAACCATTTGTATTTTCTGTTTAACGCTGTTTTCATTCAGATACATTTCGGTCTGAAGCGTAATTAGAACATTTCCCTTTATTCTGTGGGGATCAACTTGTTTAGCTAAGCTACTCGCAGTTTCTTTACTCAACGGAACATATTCTAATTGTGAGAGTTTTCTCTCGAGATTTTTCGAAAATTCGAATATGGCGGAAATAAATCCAGAAGTTAGGTCAAATGATTCTTCTGGAGTAAGATCACCAACGACATGTTCTGTCGCAGCTGAAAAATCGTAGAATCGCATATACAATGGAATACCCTCAGGTTGAGACTGGATTTCCAAGTTGTAGTAAGGATATCCCGCGGTTGTGATAACTTGAAGGCTATATATTGTCATTTGCGATTTATCAGATTATTCTCTACTTATTTAGTAAATAATCTTAATAATGAGATAAATAATTTATTGAAAATATCAATAATAAAACCGATTTTTTTTCAGTTTTCCTCGATATTAAAAAAATAATTCCCAAAGAATTACTGAATAATAATTCCTGGTTTTCCAGGTAAGGCTTGTTTTGCCTTACTTTCGTCGATTTCCTTCTCTAAAAAGATTTCCACTTCGCATTCAAACTTTTGTTTTACATTAGCTTTAATATCTTCAAAGAATTGTTTTTCGCTCTTTGCGTCTAAAAGAGTTTTTGAATAACCCCCAATGTTCTTCAAAACATTACCGATGATCTTACTAATCTCCTTTCCATACTTTTTCATATTGTCGTTTTTCATAATTTCCTTCATAATTTCTCCCTGATTTTTAGTCTTCTCTGTCAATGGCATAAAAATCGAGAATAAATCGTATTTCCATTCATCTGCGATTATTAATTTTATGGTATTGATCTCTTTCTCTTTTAAAACCTGTACGATGCTTTTGATGTCGTCAATGGTGTTATTCATCAATTTCCACTTGTAATCGTTTTCTTCAGTAATAAAATCTTTATTATAATCAGGCCATTTTGCTAGACTTAGTAGATTCTCGTGTCCTGTTTTTTCCCATAATTCTTCTGTTATATGAGGGATAAAAGGATGTAGTAATAATAGCAAATACTCCTGACACGATTTAAATAACTCTTCGATAACGCTATTAATTTTATAAACTCGTAAATTTGAAACGAATTGAATTATTTCGTTTATAGCGTCTCTAATCGCAATTTTATTCATATTTTCTGTGACTAATTGAATAGTTTTGTGTAATTGGTATTCAATTAATTCGTCGTTTACATTTCTTTCGCTCCGTTTTTTCATATCAGAATCTAAGAAGAGACTCCATAGACCAGAAACGAATTTAAATGCAAAACTCACTCCCTGATCAGACCATTCTAATCCTTTTTCTGGACTAGCTCCAAATAAAATAAAAAACCTTGCTGCATCCGCTCCATATTTTCCAACAACTTCCTCTGGAGAAACCGTGTTCCCATAACTTTTACTCATTTTAACGCTTTTTAATACATATTTAGTTCCACATCTTTTACAAGTCTCGTCGTTCATTTCAGCTCTCATAGCAAACGCATCGCATTTAGGACAATATGGATGTGCTTTGTTTATCATACCTTGAGTGAGTAATCTTTGAAAAGGCTCATCGAATTTATGAAGATCCAAATCTCTCGCTACTTTAGTGAAAAATCTTGCGTATATCAAGTGCATAACTGCGTGTTCTATGCCTCCAATATATTGATCGACATTGCCCCAGTAATTTACTACTTCTTTCCTATATGGAAAAACCTCAAACTCTGGTCTAGGCGGATCGCAGAAAGCAAAAAAATACCAAGAGCTATCAATGAAAGTATCCATTGTATCGGTTTCGCGCTTTCCCGGCTTTCCACATTTTGGACATTTTGTGTTGATAAAGCTTTCGCTAGTTTCTAAAGGATTCCCCTTTCCTGTAAATTTAACATCCTTGGGCAATAAAACCGGTAAATCTTCGTAAGGTACTGAGACTGTTCCGCAATCATTGCAGTATATAACTGGAATGGGACACCCCCAATATCGTTGTCGAGAAATACCCCAATCTCTTAATTTATAATTCACTGTTGCGTTCCCCATTCTCATTTTGTCTAACTTCTCAGTTATTACGTTTATTGCGTTTCGGTTTGCCATTCCGTTGAATTCTTCGGAATTTACTAAAACACCATCCGCTTCGTAAGCGCGAGTCATTTTATCTACACTAATTTCGTAATCGAAAGGTTGAATGACTATTTTAATAGGAATATTGTATTTTTTTGCGAATTCGAAATCGCGCTGGTCGTGAGCAGGGACGGCCATAACTGCACCAGCGCCGTACTCATAAATTACAAAGTTGCTGATATATACGGGCACTTCTTCTTTTGTCATCGGATTAATGCAGTATTTCCCAATAAACATTCCTTTCTTTTCTGCTTCAAGATCAGTTCTTTTAAACTTGTCCTCCTTCATTACTTCGTTATAAAGTTCCTCAAACTCATTTTCATACTCTGTCCCTTTTACCCAATCGCGCACCCAAGGGTGTTCTGGGGCAAATATCATGAATGTAACGCCGTAGAGAGTGTCGGGTCGGGTGGTAAAAATATCAATTGTTCTATCTTCTCCTACTATGGGAAATCTGATTATGGAACCCTCCGAGCGACCGATCCAATTTCTTTGCATTATTTTAACCTTCTCGGGCCACTCAACAGTATCTAGTCCGTCTAGAAGCTCATCTGCATAATCTCTAATTTTTAAAAACCATTGAGTGAGAAATTTCTGTTCGACATCGGAATTGCAGCGCCAACACTTACCACCTTGCGCTTGCTCGTTCGCGAGAACAGTAACACATTTATCGCACCAATTCACGTAGCTCTCTTGCCTATACGCCAATCCTTTTTCTAACATTTTTAAGAAAAACCACTGATCCCAATGATAGTAATTGGGATCGTGAGAGTAAATTTCCCGAGACCAATCGTACGATAGTCCAATACTTTTTTGCTGGCTTTTCATTATGCTTATATTTCGGTCCGTCCACTCTTCAGGATTTGCCCCTTCGTCGATAGCTGCGTTCTCTGCGGGCATACCAAAGGAGTCGTATCCCATAGGATACAATACATTGCATCCGTTCATTCTCTTGAATCTCGTAAACGAGTCGCCGATTGTATAATTTCTTAAATGGCCCATATGTAGTTTTCCGGAAGGATACGGGTACATTTCTAAAATATAATATTTTTCCTTCTTAGTATCCATCTCAACTTTGAAGATATTCTCTTTTTTCCACCGATCTTGCCATTTTTTCTCGATTTCTCTCGGATTATACTCACTCATTTTAACTGACCTACGCTAATTACTTTAAAATGAATAATTTACATTTTATCAATTTTATTGTTTTTCTATTAATTCCATAGAAAGATTGTGTGTAGAGTTACAGAAATTAATTATTGTAATGAAGTGATTTTTTTGTATTGATCTTCTGGGATCTTGTCTCTTACAACCTCGAAAACCTCTAATAGAACGCGATCGGGAGCCTCAACCATAACATACTTCCAATAGCCCAGATTACTAATATCTTTTTTAAATTCAAATCCTTTTCCCTTCATATGACCTACTAGAGACTCTAGGTTGTCTGTCTCAATCCCTAAATGATGAATACCACCTCGACCTTGATCTTTAGGGGGCTGATCGTAAAAATTAATTTTAGAAGAGCCTATTTCAATCATTACATTTCGAGCCCCTGCCATTTTCATGTCAAATAGAATTTCTGCTCCAAACATTTCTTGATAAAAATGGAGGCTTTTGTCAATATCAGAGGCGAATAGATGGGCATGATGTAAACTAGATTTCATATTTTTAACCTAATTTTGTTTGTAATTATTTTTGGGTGCGTTTGAGAAAAAGTTCTTTTATTTTTATTGCTTTTCTATAAAGTACTTCAATTCTATTACCGATTTTTTCAAAATTATGTAATTCATCTGTGATAACATACGCATTTTTCATAATTTTCTCACTAAAGGTATTTTCATTTAAGATTTTTTCGATCCCCGCGACGAATTCACTATGGGTTTTAGCTTTAATGCACGATTTGTTATGAATTAGCCAATCAATGGGTTCTATATCGCGCGCAACGATAGGTAATTTACATACGGCAGCTTCCATTAGTGGTATTCCTTGATTCTCTATATAAGAGGGGAACAGAAGCATATCAGAGCCGTAATATGGTTCGCAAATGTTTTCGTAAAAACCAGTAAAAATACAATTTTTCAAAGGGGGGATATTTTTCTTTACATAATCTTTTATTGGACCTACCCACACAAACCAGTAATCTGGTAAATCTTTTGCGCATTTATAAAATTCTTTAGGACCTTTTCGCTGCCAAGTATATCCTACATTTAAAATGATTGTTGCGTTTAAAGGTACATTATATTTTTCATTAAGAAATTTTCTGAAATTTTGCCGGTATTCTTTTTTTTCTTTGAATTTTTCGAATTTAATTCCATTACTTACTGCGTAGATTGGCGGCTTCTTCTTAAGATTTAGTCTTTTGAGAGATTTTTTAGAAAACTCCGTGGGTGTGATAATCAAGTGCGCAACATTATACAATCTTTTTAGATACCACCGCATGATGCTGTTAAAGACTTTCACATCTGGCAGAAAACCTCCCTCTAAATCTTCTATGGTTGTATGTGCATGCTGTACCACGGCTGCGTTGTATTTTTTTTTATTAGTCCATAATTGATATATAGTCAGCGGATCAAAAGTTGACCCCGCAATAACATCTACTTCTTCTTTTTTGATCCACTTAGGAATGTATTTATCTTCGCTAGGAATCCACACTTTGTGGCCTTTAGTTTTTAAAGTATTAATAACATCCCAAGTGTTTGTTTCAATACCCCCTACGGTTTTAACTTGCATATATTTCTTATAAATATGAAAGTTTTCAATGAAGATAATATTAAGAGGTTTTTCCATAATTTTTTCATATAATTTGAATTAAGTTGTATTAAATAATATTGATATATTTTAAAAAAATCTATGGCAGTAAAAAAGATCAGAGTTTCAGTGGGAAGCGCGGCAGTATTAGAATTAAATTCGTTAAAAATGGAAACTCCACCCACGCTTTGCTATCTAATGCAATATAAGGAAGGGAAATGCTCAGCAAATTGTGGTTTTTGTCCTCAAGCGAGGAGCTCAACAAGTTCAATTGAGAAATTATCCCGTATTAATTGGCCCGTTTTTCCTTTCAAAGATGTCTTAACCAAATTAAAATATATGTTACCTTCGAAAAGATTTGGTAGAATTTGCGTTCAAACTTTAAATTACCCCGAAAACTATCAAGATTTACTAGAAATTGTCCAAGAGATTAAGAAAAGTTGTAACATCCCGATTTCAGCAGCAATACCTCCATTGGAAAAGCAAAAATTAAGGATGTTGAAAAATTTTGGTTTAGAACGCGTTGGAATCGCTTTGGATGGATCAACTCCAAAAATTTTTGAAAGGATAAAGGGGAAAGAAGCAAATGGCCCCTACACTTGGGAGACTCACTGGAATAGTTTAAAAGATGCGATTGAAGTGTTCACAAAAGGATTTGTGAGCACGCATATCATTATTGGTTTGGGAGAGACGCAGCAAGAAGCGATGTCGTTAATTTCCGGATTACATAAACTCTCAATATTACCAGGTTTGTTTGCTTTTACTCCAATAGAGGGAACTGCCCTTGAGGATTTGCCTCAACCAGAACTTCTACACTTTAGAAAAATACAATTGGGACGGCATCTTCTGATTAAAGACTTTAAGAGATTTGAGGACTTTCCATTTAATTCAAAGGGTGTTATTTTAAATTTCAATATAAACAAGACAGAATTAATGAACATAATCGACAACGATGAGGCATTCATGACGACCGGATGCCCGAATTGTAATCGTCCCTATTACACATCCAAACCATCAGGTCCAATTTATAATTATCCGAGAAGGTTAAAAAATGCCGAAAAGGATGAAATATTTAATTTATTGCAACGATTTGTAATTTAATTTATACCGTGTTCTTATGGATACTTGGCGATTTATTCCTTTAAAAATTAGAAATGGGTATTGGAATATGGCCTTGGACGAGGCTATTTTAAAAGCTCGTATTGAAAATAAATCTCCAAGTACAATTCGATTATATAAATGGGAACCGTCAACCATCTCAATGGGAAGGCATCAAAGTATTTCAGCTGAAGTTGATGTGGATATAGCTAAAGAAAATGGTTTTAACATCGTAAGAAGAATTACAGGAGGGGGGGCAGTTTTTCACGATTCTCAAGGAGAAATTACGTATTCTGTAGTGTGTTCTTTAAAATTTTTAGAGAGAAAAGGGTACAGAGAAGTAATGGAGCAGTACGAAATTATTACTCAAGGTATAGTTAATGCGGTTGAGAAGTATCAATTTGATTCCGATCAGGGTGTAGTTCATTGTCCCGCGCTATTTTTAGGTGGGAAAAAATTTTCTGGGAATGCACGAGTAACCAGAGGTAATTATTTATTGCAACATGGTACGATTTTGTTAGAAATTCGACCAGAACTAATGTATTCCGTATTAAAGGCTCCAAATAATGTTCCAAGGAAAAAAATGGTCGCGTCAGTGTATGCAAAAGTTATTGGTATTAAAGATATTATATCGAATTTTCAAGAAACAGAATTTCTTTCGTATTTAATTGAGGGTTTTGAGAAATCATTAGGTATAAAATTAGAAAACGGCAAATTCACACGATATGAGTTAGATTTAGCAAAAAAACTCTTAAAAGAAAGGTATAGTTCAAAAGATTGGTTATATAAATATGAATAACCCAGAGCGTCTTATTAAAAAAATAGGGGCGGGAACTGCTTCTTGGGAAGATTTTTCGAATTTTCTAAATTCTGATTACAATTTAAAACCATTCTTTAAACTAGCTAATACAATTAGAACCAGTAATTTTGGGAATCAAATAAAAGTATATATTCCAGATAAGAGATTTCCAGCAGTAAGCGTAACAGGAAGCAAGTGTGCTCTCCAATGCGAGCATTGTAATGAGAAGTATTTAGATGGAATGAAGCACGCTACAACATCAAAAAAATTAGAAAACTTTTTGCTAAATCTCGCAAAAAACGAAGGAGTAGGCGCTCTAATTTCCGGTGGGTGTGAAGAGGATGGTTCAGTTCCGCTATTAGGTTTTCTAGATGTCATTAAAAAGGTTAAAGATCAGACGAATTTAATTATCAATACACACACTGGTTTGTTAAACGAAGAGACTGCTAGTAAATTAGCTGATACTAAAGTTGATATCGTTTCTTTAGACATCAATATTGACGAGGAAATCATCAAAGAAATCTATCACTTAGATAAGGGTATAGGGGATTACAAAAAAACAATTGGATTATTAAAAAAATACGATTTGAACATCGTTCCTCACATTTGCATTGGCTTATACTACGGTAGATTGCATAAAGAGCTCGATTCTATAAAATTTATTAAGGAAATTATTGGTAATCCTTCGTTAATTGTTTTAATCGCGCTTATACCGCCAGTTTCTCCAGAAGAAAAAAGAAAGAAATTCAGCACACCTGATCCTATTGACATAGCTAAGATTATATTAGTTTTAAGATTTTTATTTCCAAAAACTGAACTTTCTTTGGGATGCATGCGTCCAAGAGGTCCTTTAAAAATTGAGGTGGAACAACGCGCTGTGCTTGCGGGTGTCAATAGAATAGAAATTCCCTCGAAAGATACTTTAAAATGGGCCAAAAAAGAATATCCAGGAATTAAATTCGAATTCTATTCTGCATGTTGCGCAATTCCAGAACGATTCGAAAAATTTGCAGAAAGCTTTAAAAAAGATATAAGTCGATATTCAAATATTTAGAAAGTCGATTTAATTTGGAATCCAAAAATTTAGTAATTATTGGACTTAAAGGCCTCCCTAAAATAAAAAAGGGAGATAATATTGCGAAATTAGTTGTCGATTTAATAAAATCAAGCAAAACTACTTTAGAAAGCAAAGATATTTTAGTTATTGCACAGTCAATCGTATCAAAAAGCATAGGAAGAATAAGGGATTTAAGCGAAATAACTCCTAGTGGAGAAGCAATTGAATTGTACCAGCAAATAAAGGCAAAAGCAGAGAAATTAGGTATTCCTGTTAAATCTCCCGAATTAATTCAAGCAATATTGGACGAATCAAAGAAGATAATAAAAGTAGAGCATGTATTAATAGTAGAGACAAAAAACCACGGTTTCATTTGTGCGAACGCAGGAATTGATCAATCAAATGTTGAGGGACAAAACATAGTTACACTATTACCTGAAAAACCAGACCATGAGGCTCAGAAAATTAGGAATGAGCTTAAGGAATTAACAAACCTTGAGATAGCAGTAATAATTTCTGATTCTTTTGGACGACCCTTCAGAATTGGATCCACGGGTGTTGCAATTGGTATTGCGGGAATGAATCCCATTTTAGATCAACGAGGTTTTAAAGATTTATATGGATATACGCTTCAAACAACGATTATTGGACATGCGGACAACCTAGTTTCTGCAGCTCAAATAGTGATGGGAGAAAGTAATGAAGGAATACCCGTTGTAATAATAAGAGGATACGATTACGAAATCGAAGAAAATGCTTCAATTGTTCCAATATTAAGAGAACCTAATTTAGATTTATTTAGAAGTGAAGAATAATGGATTTAATCGATTATTTAAAGAATAGAAGAAGTTATAAAATTCCTTTCGAAAAAACAACAGTTAAACGAGAATTGATTGAAGAGTGTATTAAAGTCTCTCAGTGGGCTCCTTCAGCGCATAATTCTCAACCTTGGCGATATATTATTTTGGACGATCTTGATACGAGAACTAATTTAATTAACGGAATGAATGCAAAATTAAGAAAGGACCTTGAATACGATGGTAAATCGGAAAGTTTTATCGAAGGTAAAATAAATTCAACTAGATCTCAATTTTTAAATGCCCCTGTTTTAATTCTTGTTTGTATGGATAAAATCGTTTTGGAAAATTACAGCGACGATGAGCGAAACGAGAATGAGTTTGTTTTAGGTGTAATGAGCGTCGCAAGTTCGATTACTTATTTATTAATCTACTTTCAAAAATATGGTTTAGCATCGTGCTGGTATTCAGCTCCCTTATTTGCAAAAAAAATCGTAATAGATACTTTAAATTTACCGAGTTCATTTTTTCCTTTAGCTTTTATTACCGTTGGATTTCCCGAAATCAAGGAGATAAAACCGCCAAAACGTAATTTTTATGAAGAAATTCTTATTTACGCTTCAAAATTAGTAAAAAATAAAAAATGAGGAGTATCTATTGACAGAAAATCGTAAAATTGTCGTATTAGCAGGTGGTGTGGGAGCTGCTAAGTTAATTAGGGGTTTAATTGAAGTTTTTCCGCAAGAGAACATTCAAATAATTGTTAATACTGGAGACGATATAGAACTATTTGGGCTAAAAATTTGCCCCGACTTGGATATTATTACATATACTGTTGCTGGAGTTGTTGATGAAGATAAAGGCTGGGGTTTTAAGGGTGAAACTTTTAATTGCTTAAATATTTTAGAACAATACTACAATATTGGATGGTTCAATATGGGTGATAAAGATTCGGCAACCCATATATTTAGAACCGATTTATTTTCTAAAGGATTTTCCAAATCTGAAATCACGAAAGAGATTTGCCATAAATTAGGATTAAAAAGCGAAATAATCCCTATGACCAACCAATGGGTTGAAACCCACATAATTACATCTTCAGGAGACATCCATTTTGAAGAGTATTTTATCAAATATAGAACAGAAATTGATGTAAAAGATGTGGTTTTTCAAAACATTATTAATGCTAAACCGGTGGAAGGAGTGATAGAAAAAATCGAAAATGCAAATGTGGTAATAGTCTGTCCTTCAAACCCAATCGTATCAATTGGGCCTATCCTAAAGGTTAAAGGTATAAGAGAAAGCCTTATTAAAGTAAAAAGTAAAGTTATTG
>JAHQWX010000406.1 GCA_029856375.1 Promethearchaeia archaeon
TCTATTGAGGCAATAATACAAACACCGATTAAAAGCGACATACCGAAAACAATAACTTTTTTCCTTCCTATTTTATCCGATAAATTGCCTGCAACTGGAGAAAATATAACATAAACTATATTAAATAAGAGATAAAAAATTGGGATTAAAAAGATTAAATCAAGAGGAATCAAATCGTTTCCCCGCGCTATAAGAAAGGCAACATCTAAGCTTGCAAATTCCATGACGCCTAAAATTACGACAAATTTGATGAAATTCCTATTAAATTTTTGCTCTTTTTTTTTCTCTGTCTCGTCAATTTCAACGGGAATTCTATTCTCCTTAATATCTTTAATTGTTAAAATTAATACAATTGCCACGATTCCTGGAAATATTGAAAATAGAATTATCATCCCATAGCTTAAAGCAAAAATTAATAAAACCGAAGAGACCAACGATCCAATAACTGCGCCAGCAGTGTCCATTGCGCGGTGAATTCCAAAGGCTTTCCCTTTTCCTTCCTCTGCGTAAAAAGAAATTAGAGCGTCTCTAGCAGATGTTCTAAGCCCTTTTCCTACTCGGTCCGTAAATTTTATCGCTAAGATCGGCTCCCAAGAAATCGAGAATCCCATTAACGGCTTCGAAAGGTTTGAAAGAGAGTAACCCGCAACCACAAATGGTTTCTTCTTTCTAATTTTATCTGACCACCACCCAGAAACTCCTTTTAATATATTTGCTGTAGCTTCTGTGATTCCCGTTATTAATCCTAATACTATCATAGTACCCCCAACTTCAAAAACAAATAATGGTAATATTGAAACGATCATTTCCGAAGAGATATCCGTGAATAAAGAAACCAATCCTAAAATAAAAACCGGGGCAGCTACTCCTAGAATTAATTTTTCTGTTCTCTGAGTGCTTTCTGTATTTTCAGTTTGAGCCATATGAATTAAAATATGATGTAGTTAAAAAATCTGCTTATAAAACAAAAATTTTTATTTTATTGGTAATTCCATATCTTACTAAGTTCATATTTGGATTCATCCTGAAAACTTAGTACGTAAAAAAACGGTCCTAATAGCACGGATATTAGGAATTTAATATTAGCAAAAATTTGGAGTTTTCTAAATTGTCTGATGAAAGTGTTATTGAGTTTACAGCACAAGTAACTGGCGGTCAAGCGTCCGGAGGTCCTCCAATAGGACCTATGGTAGGACCTACTGGAATAAATATTAAGGATGTTGTCGATAAAATTAACGACATGACTTCCGAATTTAAGGGATTGACCGTCCCTATAAGAATTAAGTTGTTACCCGCTACAAAAACCTTTGATATTATCGTTGAAACGCCCTCAACATCAAGTTTATTGCTTAAAGAAGCTGGAGCAGAGAAAGGTTCGGGAGCAGCTGGTACCGATCTTATTGGAGATGTCAGCTTAGACCAAGTAATTAAAGTTTCAAGAATGAAAAAAGATATATTAATGGCAAAGACATTTAAAACCATGGTTAAAACGATACTTGGAACTTGCTTATCAATTGGATTAACGGTCGAAGGTCAGAACCCAAAAGATATACAAAAAATGATTGATAACGGAGAATTTGACGATAAAATTAAGGAGTGAGAAACATGAAAATAGATAAAAAGGAAATTGAAAAGGCTTTATCAGAAGCACTTGAAGCATCCGTTATCAAAAAGGAAGGTTTAAAAGATAAGGTTAGAAAATTTGACGAGTCTATCGATTTAATCGTAAATATAAAGAATTTAAACCTTAACGATCCCAAGAATAGACTCGACGAAGAATTTGTTTTGCCAAATAATATCCTTTACGACAAAAAGATTCCGGTTTGCTTTATAGCGGGTGGAGATATTCAAGTAAATGCAAAGAAGTTGGGTTACGATGTTGTAGATTCTGAAGCACTGGAACAATTAGATAAAGAGCAAAAAAAAGATAAGAAGAAATTTGTCAAGAAATACAAATACTTTATCGCCGAGCAAAAGTTAATGAGAGATATTGCAAGATATCTCGCAAGGTTTTTAGGACCTCTTGGTAAAATGCCCAAACCTCTTCCAAAAGGTTATGGTATCATAAGAGACACTGACGATATAAATGATATAATTGAAAGGCATAGAAGAATAGTTCGAATTCGAATGAGAAAACAACCGCTCATACAAATTCCCGTGGGTAAGAAATCTATGGACAAGAATAAAATCCACGAGAATATAATGTCAGTTGTTGATCACCTAGTGGAAGAAATGCCAAATAAGATGAATAATATAAGGTCTATATATCTAAAAACAACAATGGGAAATCCAATTAAGGTGAGCGAGTAGAAATGGTAATAAAAAGGGAAATCCCTCAATGGAAAAAAGATGCAGTTGTAAATCTTGCTGAGTTGATGGGAAAATATAAGGTATATGGATTGATAGATCTTTCAAATATGCCTGATAACATAATGCAACTCATGCGAAGAAAGCTTAGAGATAAGGTTGTTTTTAGAATGGCAAAGAAATCTCTATTTACTAGAGCGTTAGAAATATACCAGAAAAAGACAAAAAAGAAAAATTTGGTTGAATTCGGCGATTACATTCGCGGGCAAACTAGTATTGTTTTTACGAATATGGATCCATTTGAATTAAAAGAATTCTTTGATAAAAATAAGATGAAGACATTTGCTAAGGAAAACGATATCGCGCAAGAAGATATTGTTGTAGCT
>JAHQWX010000407.1 GCA_029856375.1 Promethearchaeia archaeon
AGAACTATCGCAAATTACGAAAAAATTCAAGAAATCGTCTCCCGATTTCGAAACTAAAAATAAATTCTTATTTGACGATTTTAATACTTTTATTGGCGAATACACAGATACATTAGACGAAAAGATAAAAAGCTTAGAGCGATTAATACTAAAAAATTATGTGCAATTAGTAATAAAAGCTGTAAAAGATGAATATCTCACTTTATCCTTTTTGTCAAACGAGCTGAATTTTAAAAAAGATAGACTCCAAACTCACATCATTACACTCATCGGTACAAACGACCTAAAGGGAAAATACGATCCTGAGCTTCAAATTTATTATGAAAACGCCGAAATTATCGATAATCTCGATCCAGCTCAATTGAAAGTTATTAAAACGACGAATTTCAAGTTTTATGAGTTTATGAATCGATTGAAATTTTTTGCGAGCCAATACAGTTCTATACTTTCTTTAATCGCCGCATTATTTACGATCACTTTATCACTATTTCAATTATCGGGAGGAAATCCACTTGCAATAATAATTCCTGCGTGTATAATGGCAGTAATTATGATCTATTTTCTTTTAAGAAGACAGAAACAGGAAAAAATTTAATGTGAAGGCTTGAAAAAGTTTCAAGTCTTTACAATTGCTTCTCGCTTAACAAGTTCTATGTGAGGTTTTTTCTCTAATTCAGGAAGTTCTTTCCAATCTACATTTAAGTTTTTGCCGTTTTGTTTAATGTTTTCCTTTACGTCGTCGCTAACTACATTTCCACTAATTCCCATCGTGTGAAGCATTTGATATCCGTTTACAATCACTTGTTTTATAAAGCGTGGTATCGAGCGGAGCATCCAATTGAATTTGGAAAATGGGTTTAAATACCTCTTTGCGACCATTTTTAGCCAACCGTTTAAATAGTAAGATGCGTAGGCTTCGGCCACCAGTCGATACAATTCCCTATTGGTCAATTGTTCTGTCTTCATCATAGAATGGAACAAATCGTAGTGCTTATAATTAGAACTTGTGATCATACCCTTGCTCTTCATTTCGTCGTAAAAGGGCGTACCTGGAAAGGCAGTGATTGGCGTAAATTGCACGCAAGTTAAATTTAGGGATTTTGTAAATAATATGTTTTGCCGAACCATTTCTTCGGTTTCGCCCGGATAACCAATTATCACTCCCCCAAAAATCGAAATCCCTTCGTCTTGCAACATATTTACTGCTTTTGTTATCATTTCTGGGGTTGTATGTTTTCCCATGGCGTCGAGGCTTTGCTGATGAACCGATTCAATTCCCAGAAATATTTGCCTAAAACCCGCTTTTGCTAACTTTTTAACTAACCATGGGTTTCTCGATAAAGTATCAACGCGGGATTGAGCGCTAAAATACAATTTATTAGGGAGACCAGCTTTTATAATGGTGTCTAAAATTTTATTTGTTCGCTTCACATTATTCGTAAAATTATCTTCGCAAAAAAAGATAAAATCGTTCCGCCAATCTACATCGTATATTTCTTGCATAATCCTTTTCAAGCTCTTGGTTCGATACACGATCTTTTGAGTTGGATCTTTCCACATTTTAATAATACAACAGAATTTACAAGAATGGGGACATCCTCGTGAAGATTCTAGTGTATCTAATCGTGTACCCAAATACATGTAATTCTTTCCTTTTATCAGTTCGCGCCTAGGCATTGGAAAGTTGTCCAGATTGGGTTCTAATTTGCGATCTTCATTATGAACGACATTTCCCGCTTTATTTCTATACGACACTCCATCGATATCCTTCAAAGCAACATTTTTTCTATTCCCATCAAGAAAATCTATTATCTCTCGAAATGTATGTTCTCCTTCTCCCCGAATTGTGTAATCTACAGCTGTTTGATGTGCTACATATTCGGGTGCAAGAGTGGGATGATACCCACCTAAAATAGTCGTGCAACCTTGCTCCTTCGCTATTTGGGCAACCTCAAACGCGTGATCAATTTGCGGCGTCATGCTTGTAATCGCAACTATATCGTATCGATTTAATTCTCGGCGAAAGCGTCTTTCAACATATCGATCTACCTTAAAATCAAAAAGCTTTGCATCGTGCTCGGGAACCATAGCAGCGATTGACATGAGACTTAGAGGCGAGCCCTTAATTATCGCATCCAACCCAGATTCGAGACGGGCCGGATTAACATATAATATTTTTATATTTTTTCATCTCGTTATTTATTTTAATCTATTCCAAGCATAAAATTACTAAATCCATTTGTTAAAAATTTGGGGGCGATCTTCCAGAACCACCAGAATCGTGGTGCTGATAAGCGTAAAAGCTTCTTTCCGAATAGAAAGTAGCCTATATCGAGATAAAAATCCCGGTAGGAGTAATGTACTAATTCATCGATTTCCTTCACGGTCATATCTGGTGTAGACATACACGCGTCAAATTGCCAATCTCTCCAATGAAAATCCTGGTCTAACCACCCTTTCTCGAGGGCCTCTTCGTGTAAAGGAGTACCCGGAAATGGCGTTATCGGATTGGTCATCATTACATCAATGTTGAGTTCTTTCATCATCTTAAAAGTCCTAAGCGTGTCTTTTCTATTTTCCCCAATATTTCCAACGATAAACGAGCCAAATACCATTATTCCATTATCGTGACAGACTTTGATACACTTCCGCACTTTATCAATCGTGTATCCTTTTTGCATCCT
>JAHQWX010000408.1 GCA_029856375.1 Promethearchaeia archaeon
GAACGATGTCAGAAGGAAAAGAAAAAAGGCCGCTCCTTAATAGGCCAGATCCAATGGGAGAAATTAAAGCATTAATGAAGTTTCGATCGTCTTTCTACGCCGCTCACGCAACGATTACAATAGATACCACCAATAAAACTATTGACGAGGTGGTAGAAGAAATTATCACAAAGACTGGGATTACGCGCTAGATTCAAGTACATCCCTTATAAACTTAATATGGACTTGTCCTGGAGCAGTTTTTTCTTTATAAGAACCAAAGGTAAACCGTGATCCTGCTTTTACGCAATAGATTCGCGATATCACACCCAAATCACCCATACAAAAACTGATTATTTTTTGATTTTGCGAAGAAAAAAACTTGCATAGTCTCATCGGAATCGAATTATCCTCAAGTTTTTTAGCGTAAAAAATTAGTTTAACGATTGATTTTTCCATTATTTCCTTATCGTCAATTTTAAGATTTTGTATTTTTTCCTCAAATTTCTGAATTATTTCCTTTGCGATAATATAATCGGGTGTTTTGTCAAAATCGTGGTATGAGAAAATGAGATTTACCTTCTTCTCAATGGCGTTATGGATAGCATCTTTTAGAGGCTCATCTTCGTTTTTCATTTCAATGTCCACGAACTCTGGTCTCGCATCGATCGTCCTATTAATTATTTCCCATCGTTTTTTGTCTTCGATTGTCATTTGACCACCTTCTTTTGAATTTCTAAATGTAAATATTGCAGGGATTTTCTCTTCAAGACAACCGAGCAGTTCTTTCAAGAAATCACCGGTTAATAAATCAGCATCTTTAATATAATCTAATCTAAACTCGATGAAATCCGGTCTTAACTCTAAGATTTCGTCGATTTCTTTTTTTAATGAAGAAATTTCGTTCGTTTCAATTGGAAATGCTACGCAAATTTTCATTATTTAAGAAAAAAAGAGTAAAATATATTTAATTTATCTTTTATAACCAATCGCTGACTTTATTTCTTCTTCAGACATTTTAAGCGTATCTGTAGAATCAACTGTTCTTATTAGATTTTTGCTTTTATAGTGGGCGATCACGGGTTCTGCGTTTTTTTCGTACACATCCAATCGTTTTTCGAGGGCCTCCTCAGTATCGTCACTTCTTTGCGCGAATTCAATTCCTGCTCCGCACTTGTCGCACTTCCATTTGTCTTCTCCTATCGCGTCTTTGGGAGGTAATGTATACTTATTGTAGATTTCGCCACACTCGGGGCAAGAAAAGCGCCCAAGAATTCTCTTCTTTATTATCTCTCTATCGAGTTCTAATAATATAAGAGCGTCTATACTAGTAATTTCATCCAACGCTTTTGTCTGCTCTATCGTTCTCGGAAACCCGTCCAATAAGAATCCGTGCTGTTTTACATCATCTTTGCTTAACCTATCCCTAACCATGTCAATAACGACTTCGTCAGGCACTAACTCGCCAGCATCCATGTATTTCTTTGCTTTCAAACCTAACTCCGTTTGTTTTTTTAAATTTTCCCGAAAAATATCTCCAGTAGAAATATGAGGGATATCTGGAAGAATCTTTTTAATTTGTCCAGAAAAAGTTCCTTTCCCAGCCCCTGGTGGGCCAAACAATACCAATTTCATAATAAATTTGCTCGCTGAATTCTATTTAAATAGGAATATATTCGTATTATTATTCCTAATTTTAAACCTTTATTTATCAGAATTTTAGAGAGATTTTTGCAGTGGAAAATTTTTATTAAAAAAATACGAAAATTTTAATAATAAGATCAAACATATTATTATTTGTATTAAAAAAGATCGATATTAACCGAGCGAAATCAATGAAAATCCAAAAAACTTCTATAATTTTAATTATCTTAATCTCTTTTGCATATCACTTTATTCCTTTATTAATTAATGCTCAATCTAATTCTTCCATTCGTTCTTCCTCGAGTCACGCATTTGAGTGGTATAAAACCGTTAACGATACAAGTTCGTATTGCGGAATCGATGTAGAGACTGATAATTTGGGATATTTATACATTTTAAGCAGTTCAAATTCATTATTTAAAAGTAATTCTTCTGGAGGTATTCTTTGGGAAGTATCATTAAATATAGCAGATGGGAGAATATATGGAGCAGCTATTTCTGTAGACAATTCTGATTTCATTTATGTGACCGGATATCATTCACAAAAAGTAAATAGCACTTATGATAGAGATATGATTTTATTTCAATATGATTCTACGGGGAATTTAAAGTGGTATAGAACTTGGAATGCGTCTAAAAACGACTATGGGAATAGCGTGACAGTGGATAAGTCGGGAAATGTGTATGTTGCGGGTTATTACGAGAGAGAGGTTATTGACGGATATACTTCTGATTACGATGTGATTCTATTAAAATATGATTTAAATGGCAATTTGCTATGGTTAAGAACATGGAACGGTTCTAATTCGGACTATGGAAATAGGGTGGCAGTAGATAACTCTGGAAATGTTTATGTTACAGGAAAGTATTACAATGAGGAATATTATACTGATATGATTCTGCTGAAATACGATTCCTCTGGAGTTTTTTTTTGGATGAGAAGTTCATGTACTAGTGGTTATGACGAAGGCAATGATATTGTAATAGATAATTTGGGAAATGTCTATGTAACGAGTGATATTCTTAAGGAGGTCTTTATATATAAATATAATT
>JAHQWX010000409.1 GCA_029856375.1 Promethearchaeia archaeon
GATTCACGGTTCAGCCCCTCGTATGGTGGAGGAAGGGCGTGTGATATATGCAGACCCATCAAGCATGATTAGAGCGGTCGTAATGATGTTAAATCATATCGGATTCCCAGAAAAAGCTAAAAAGTTGGAAATGGCCCTGGATATTTGTGGAATCTTTGAGAAAAAGGTTTTTTTAACTGGTAGGTCTAATGGTGGTACTGGTAAGGAATTTTCTGAATACCTTATGAACACAATTCAAGATGCAAATTTTGAAAAAAAGTGGGAGAATTTCCAATAAATTTACTCTTATTGGGTTCGAACATTAAGGAAAATATTGAAAAGTAACTTTGCCATATTTAATTCTTCCAATAGGTTCCAATTATTCATAAGATATGGAAATAGATTAATTGAAAGGGCTTCCAACGCTCGAGCGTACCCAAGCTCGAATACAATGAATTTTTTCATCATGTTTACAATGTCGAGAAACACTTTCGGAAAAGTTTGAATGTCCGCTTTTGTTGCATCTATTCCTAAAAGATCCCATCCTGATTCTTTTGAAAAGGTTATTTTCATCAATTCTTTGTCGCTTTCTTTAACCCCGTTTTTCAGCGCACTCATAAATATCCCGAAAAAATTCTCGATATTGCGATATGTTCTCTCTTTTTCGTCTCCCTCGAGATATTTCTCAATTACTTCTACAATTAGGTTTAGTATTTGTTGGAAAACTCCCAATAGATCAAAAAGTATACCTGTAGAAGCAACTTTTTCGGCTTCCCTCCATTGAGCAACCAAATTATCTATATCAGATTTATAAGAGCCAAAGTATTTAATTGATTGATGTTGCTTATTCGCTTGCCATTCAGCGAGTATTAGGGCATATTTTGCTATAAAATCGCTCTGAATGATCATCAACCGCGACCTTAATGTATCTGCGTTGGTTCTTTTATCCTCGGCGGCAACAAATAGCAAATTATACTCCTTTGAGTGTGCATAACACCAGCGCAGCCCTGACATATCGATCGATTCAATTCCAGATTGATCAAATTCCCGCTCGGAAAGTAGATTAAGCGCAGCTAAAAGTCCAGATATAAGATCCTCATCTACTTCCATTCCCAAAATATTGTGATAAAAGACAGTAAGTCCCGATATTGCGTCGATTATCCAAATATTCATTTTTATTCGAAAAATTTTCTAAATTTCTTCATGCTTTGTTCTGTTCTAATATGACAAAATTAAAAAAATTCTACTTTATTATATTATCTATAATCCTTGAAAGGTCGTAGCAAGCGATAAAAACATCTCGTCAAAAATCATAATAACGATAATTCCAATTATCGTTGAAATAATCAATATTATTATCGAATAAATCTGATTCTTTTTCTTTAACTCTGGTGTAGGGTACTTAACGATAAAGATTATGTATATTTGG
Organism: Promethearchaeia archaeon; assembly: GCA_029856375.1. Taxonomy (GTDB): domain Archaea; phylum Asgardarchaeota; class Lokiarchaeia; order Sigyniarchaeales; family SOKP01; genus 6H3-1. The sequence continues at coordinate 1,409 of JAHQWX010000409.1, forward strand.
GAAATTGTATTGAATAAAAACATACCTAAAGAAAAAAGAAAAAATATAATAGATACAAGCCAAACCTCTAAATTTAATTCCATAGTCAGTAAATCTGTTAATTCTACAACTTTTTGAAACAATAGCGAAATTGAAAAATAAATCCCAAGTATGGGGATGCCTGAAATTAGAGCACAAAAAGTGACCAATAATATAAATTTCATATTAAACCAACTAGATTCGCTGAAAATGGGAGTGACTAAAGATATTAAGAATAATCCGATTATAAGAACGATTGATATAAAAATCCCAATACCATAACCAATTCCCAATGTAACGAAAGAATTTGGGACTTTCTCCCCCATTTTTTCAAAAATTTCTTCATAGTTTTCGTTTTGCAAGACTCAGCCTTCCTCAGATGCAATCATTCAAATAAGATTGTCTTACCTCCAGAGTTTCATCATTGTCTCATATAATTAAATGAGGGTAATCTATATTAATGTAAGCGAATTTAGGGTGAGCGTATCAGTTTGGACTCGGACTTTTTCAATTCAGAATTGCATTTTGGACATGTCCAATAGCCTTCTTTTTTACTGAGTTTTGAAACACAATTTTCGCAAATTTTTGTATCGCATAAACAATAATATAATTTATCTAGATCAGTCTCTAACTTGCACTTAAAACAGTTGTCCGAAGCCATTATACTAATCTCATTCTTAATATTATAATAATATCCTAAAATTTTATATAAAACTTAGTGCTATTTGTTTTCAATTTTCTTTAAAAATAATAAGAAAAAAAATTTGGAAAAAAATGAAATTATAAATTTACATGGGCTGCTCTTTTTCCATTAATTTGACTTTTTTCATTAGGAATTGTTTTGCGTTATGTGGAATTCTTAAAACGGTGTCGTTTCCCTTTTCGATTTCTCTCGCTTCATCGCATAATAGTGCAGCCGTTCTCATCATTTCGTGAGATGCGGCTAATAATGGCATATATTCATCTCTTTCTTTGAGCACAAAACACGCTTTTCCAGTTAATTTCGAGACTTGACTTGCTAATTCGAACGCGGCAATCGCCTTCGCTTTGGCATACGGATTAGAAAATCCAGCTGCATCTGCTGCCATAGTACTATCAACAATTATTTGAGGTAATGTTGGCTGTCGTCCTTCAAGCATATCCATAATAACATTATTTAATTCTTCTGATATTACTTGTAGGGCACCAGTAATAGCTAACACCTTTAGTAAATCTGAGTTAAATATACTCATTTCAATAGGATCGAGAAA
>JAHQWX010000410.1 GCA_029856375.1 Promethearchaeia archaeon
TAGAAACATACTTATTGGTCAATCTGCTTCAAATTTCCAAAAATTTATCGGAAACGATGTTTATGAAGTAAATTTATATAACGATCGGGGAATTCATATTTGTAAAAGCATGCTTGCGTATCAAAAATGGGGCGAGAATAAAACTCCGGAGGAGGAAAATATCAAATCGGACCATTTAGTAGGAAAATCTTATGTCACATATAGCTCAGAATCTGAAAAAAATAAAAATCTCATTGAAGAAGCTTCTAATTTACTGGTATTATGGGAAGAAAACGACCCTAATACTAGAAATCTATGGAAGAAAATGAACGAGTGGGCGGTAACTGGTTTCAAAGAAACATTTAAAAAGTTTAATCTCAACTTTAATAAAGAATACTACGAATCCGAGATTTATAAGGAGGGTAAAGAAATCATACTTAATGCTATTGACAATCAGAATATAGAAAGAGTTGAGAATGATGCGATTGTTGCCAGGTTAGAGAAATTTAATCTCCCTGATAAGGTCCTTCTTCGTGGTGATGGGACTTCTCTTTATATTACGCAAGATATTTACTTAGCAAAAAAGAAAAAAGAAGATTTCAATTACGATATGTCCATAATTGTCGTCGGAAGCGAACAAAATACTTATTTTAAGCAACTCTTTAAGGTTTTAGAGTTATTAGGATTTAAAGAAGAGATGCATCATTTGTCTTATGGCATGATCTATTTACCAGAAGGAAAAATGAAGAGTAGAGAGGGCCAAACAGTTGATGCGGACGATCTTATACAAGAGATGGAAAACTTAGCTAAGGAAGAAATCGAAAAACGATACGAAAATTTAGACGATAAGGAAAAAGAACATCGTGCAAAAATTATTGGCGACGCAGCGCTTCGCTTTTTCATTCTTAAATACGACACTAAAAAGGATTTTACTTACGACCCTGCTCAAAGTATCTCGTTTGAAGGAGATACAGGTCCGTATGTGCAGTATGTATATGCAAGAATTCAATCTATAATTAACAAGGCGGAACTTAAGATAAATAGTGCTATTGATTTCTCTTTACTGACGCATAATACCGAGCACGAACTGCTCTTCTTACTATACAGATTTCCCGAAGTTATCGATGAAGCAGCAAATTCTTTTAAACCACACTTAATCTGTCAATATTTAATCAATTTATCGCAACAATTCAATGCTTTTTACGATAATTGCCCCGTTATATCAAGCGAGCCCGAGTTAAAAAAAGCAAGATTATTACTAATTCGATGTGTTCAAATTATTATTAAGATTGGTCTAAACTTATTGGGTATTAAAGTTTTAAAACAAATGTAATTAATGGGGGCTACTTTGGTTAAAACCTTCTTTGACTTTAAAGACTCAATTGACGACGACACCGAGTTTCTAATTTTTGGAATACCATGGGACTCACTAAGTTCTTTAAAAGGCGTGGATTCTGCCAACGGACCTTCTAAATTAAGGGAAATCACTGACGACCTTGCGAGAACCACCGAAGATGGATTCGATATAACCTCATTTAACGCGTCCGATTTAGGAGATATTGAAATAGATCCTTCGAATACGGAAAGAAATCTGATTAAAATAGAGGAGTTCATAAAGAAGTTGTACAATCCCCATAAATCGCCCAAAATGGTTATGATTGGAGGAGATCATTATTGCACATATCCAGTTGTAAAAGCAATTGGGGATTTAGTTTTAGAAAAAGAAAAATTCGGGGTTCTTGTGTTCGACGCTCACGTGGATTTTTACGAGATTTGGGAGGGAAAAACGCACTCTCACACGATGGTTTCTTATCGGCTGTTTGGACTTGATTTTATAAACAATAAAAACTTATTAATCGTGGGAACTCGGGACATTGATAATGTAGAATTAGAAAATTTACAGGAGAACAAAATAGAATACATTAATGCGTACGAGGTTAATGATAACAATCTTCAAGAGGTCGAGGGTAAGATAGTAAAATTCTTTAAATCGAATGAGATTTCGAAATTATATGTGTCAATTGACATAGATGTGCTGGATCCGTCGATTGCTCCCGGTACTGGGTACGCTATTCCGGGAGGTTTAACTTATAGACAACTTTGGAACATTTTGCGGGAACTACCTAAGAATTTCGACGTAATAGGATTCGATCTAGTAGAAGTCTCTCCCGGTTTAGACTTACCCAATAGAATTACGCAAGTAAGCGGCGCGAAATTAATTGTAGAATTCATGAGTTTTATAGCAAATAAAATTTAGAGTATAAGTATGTCAGACAAAGATTTTAAAGAACAGTTAAAGAAAATTAAACAATTCAAGATAAAAAATGATATAGATATTATCGAGATTATTAATAATCTGAGACATACGGGCTTTAATGCGAAAAGATTAGCATTAGTATGCGAAATTTATAAAGAAATGGTCGATGATAAGGATTGCGTTAAATTTTTTGGATTAGCAGGAGCAATGGTTCCTGTAGGCATGCAAGGCATAATTCATGATTTTATTGAAGAAGATTTTATAGATATTTTAGTTACTACAGGAGCTAACTTGACACATGATATTGCAGAAACTTTAGGATATCATCATCTTCAAGGTGAACCAGATATTGAAAATTTAAATGATGTCGGTTTACATGAAGCCGAGATAAATAGAATTTATGATGTGTTTTTACCAAATAAAGTTTATGAG
>JAHQWX010000411.1 GCA_029856375.1 Promethearchaeia archaeon
CAGATCGTTTATTTGATATTTGATTTGATCTGCTGATAATAAAGGGCTAACTCCAGAAACAACGCAGCCAGCTTTCAAAGTTCCAAGCCACGAGATCACATATTGCGGAGTATTTGGTAAATTGATGCCAACTATATCTCCTACTTCAAAACCATTTGCGATGAGCATGTTCGCAAACTGGTTGGTCATCTCGTCGAGTTGTTTGTATGTAATCTCTATTCCTAAGAACTCCAGCGCCAGTTGATTGGGAAATTCCTCAAAAATACCTCTAATCATATCTGGATATGTCCCATCCCAATCCTTGGGGTCTAAATCTTTTAAACCTGGATCCCAAGATTTTTTCCAAAACTTTTCTGAACTCATTTAAAACACTGTTTCTACTTTTTTTTATTAAAATTGAATTTGTAATATTATAATTGATCAAGTTTTTTTATAAAGTTTGATGCTTTTAAAATGTTTTTCATCGATAATTCTATAAAACCTTATTAATAATAAGAGATACTAGTCAATTCAAAAAACATCGAAAAAATTGAACGAAAATTAAGGGAAAGTTATTTTTTATCGTAGGAAACTCTGGATCCGGAAAAGATTCTCTTATTCGAGAGGTTCTTAAGAATTATCCAGATGATTTAAAACCGCTATTTATTCCCAAAAGAGATATCACGCGACCGCCTTCTCCCGATACAGAAGATTTTGTATCAGTTACGGAAGAAGAATTCAAGGAGAGACTAGAAAAAGGCGAATACATTTTTCACTGGGCTACTTACAACAAATATTACGGCGTTAGAAAGGACATAATGGATAGGATTGAAGATGGAGAACCGGTTCTCGTAAATGTGAGTAGGAGAATACTAAAAGACGCGAAAGAAAAGTACGATTTTTTGCGTATCATATTTGTGTATGTACCTTTCGAAATTACCGCGCAAAGAATTAAAGAAAGAGCTAGAGAAAAAGATGCGGAACTTCAAGCTAGACTCGAACGAGCTCGCGAAAATCAACGCTTAGATATCGCCGACTTTACCGTAGATAATTCTGGCGACTTAAAAGTGGCTGGGAAGAAGTTACTAGAATACATGGTAAAAGAGATTAGTTCAAATTAATCTTCTTTAACTTTATTTTTAATTTTGCTTCTTATTGACCTTAAAATTTATTTAGACTCATTTTTTCTTAGGAAAAAAATATATATGATCACATCATTATATTGATCTAGTGATATCATGCCTTCAAAATCAATCTCAATTAAAGAAGATGTCTATAAACAGCTTGATAAATTTCGATTGAAAGGTGAGAGTTTTTCACAAGTAATCAAGCGATTACTGGATTCTAATGTCAATTTAATGGATTTAGCTGGTGCTTGGGCAAAAATACCAGACGCGGAACCAGCTATTGAAATAATCGAAAAAACTGTTGAAAAAATACACAAAAGTAAGCTAGAAGAAATTAAATTGATATAGAATAGAGTAGATATGACAGTTTTAATAGACTCAAATGTAATGATTGATTTTTTAAAAAATTCTAAACCTGCGATTAAACAGATCAAAAATTATATTTCACAAAAAATACCACTTTTCATTTCTACAATTTCAATTTATGAGGTTTATTTGGGAATAGTTGCAAATTTATATCTCAAAAAAGGAATTCCAGCGAAGGTGCCCGAACTTCTAAGCATATATGATAGTTTCCTATCTAATTGTGGAATTCTTAATTTCAATCGACAAGCGGCAGAAAAAGCGGCAGATATTTACGCTCAATCGCAAGGTAAAGGAATATCAATAAAAGAAAATGATTGTCAAATTGCGGGTATTGCGCTAGCATATGGTATTACAGAAGTTTTCACTCGAGACGAACAAGATTTCTTAAAAATTTCTAAAATCACAGGATTAAAGTTCATATCATATTAACTAAAACAAAAAAGAAATTGATTAAAACAGCGCCATTGGTGTGGCTGTAGCTGTAATAATCTTTAAGTATAAAAAATAATTCTTATATTATAGATTTCTATATCTAAAATGATTATATTTCTCGTTCTACTACGGTGGCTATTCCAACGCCTCCGCCGCCGCAGAGCGTCTGGATTCCGTAGCGATGATTTTGCTTAACCATTTCCCAGACCATTTCTAAGAAATAAATAACGCCTGAAGCACCGATTGGGTGCCCTAAACTTATCCCGCCACCCGTAGGATTTACGCGTGGATCGTCAAAGTCGTAATTAAATTCTTTCGCGAACGCTAAGCACGGACTAGCGAACGCCTCGTTGGGTTCAATTACATCCATATCGTCCATTGTCAATCCAGCTCTCTGAAGCGCCTTTCTCTGAGCAGGTACAGGTCCCAGTAGCATTATTACTGGTTCGGACGCTGCGACCCCCATTGAAATTATTTTAACCATTGGTTTTATCCCTAACTCTTCCGCCTTTTCTTTCGACATGAGCATAATCGCCGCCGCTCCGTCAACAATAGCAGACGAATTACCTGCCGTCACAACACCGCCTTTTGGTTTAAACCTTGGTTTTAAGCTTTTCATCTTTTCTCGAGCGTTCTCGTAATCGTCTGCGAACATTTCTCGAGGCGTCTCGTCTTTATCGTGAGTTACTTTCACCCTTTTCCCTTCGACTTTTTCGGTAACCGTGATTGGCGCGATTCTTCTCTTGTACCAATCTGTATCTC
>JAHQWX010000412.1 GCA_029856375.1 Promethearchaeia archaeon
CCTTGTATCATGCCATTAAGGTGGTTCTTCATGTTAATCTCGATTAAATCTAACGCTCCTCTGGCTGTACTATACGGATCTGCATTTAAAGGTTCTGCAAGTTGCTTTTTAATGTATTCCAAGGCTCGATCCTTGTTTAAAGGAATCTTTCCGCCGAGGAAGTAATCTGGATTGAGATATCCTAATATTAAACTACAATCGGTCATAGTCACAGTTTCCACTCCAGATTCTTCGTTGCAGACGCCAATTTTATAACCTGCGCTTTCAGGACCAAACTCTAATCTGCCAGAAATATCGTTATATCTAACATACATTCCAGTACCAGCCCCTATCGAATCTAAAGCAATCATTGGAATGTTTAATATAAATCTACCGAGAGAGCTTTCCCACTTAGTAGGAACATATCTCTCCATTACTAGCCCAACATCGAAACTGGTCCCACCAACATCAGATGATACTAAGTTCTTTATTCCGTATTTTTCAGCAATGAATTGGGTGCCAATCATACCTCCAATCGGACCAGATACCATTGTAGGAATGAGAGTTTTATGGTAAGGGGATATTGTTCCACCATAGGTTGTTAAAATCCTAAGAGGAGCAGGTACGCCTTTCTCTTTCAATCTCTCAGCAATGCTGATTAATTGTTTTCTTGAGGGTTCCGCAGCGTATTGTTCAATAATTAGCGCATTAAGTCTTGGAGTCTCACCTCTTACGGGATTGTGCTCACACGATAAGATTATAGGGATCTCTTTGCCTTTCTCTTTCATTACTTCTTCCGCAATTATTCGGACCAACATTTCGTGGGCTGCATTCATGTAAGAACATAAAAGACACACGCAGATGCTATCAACACCCATATCTAACAACTCTTCTACAGCTTTTCTCGCTTCTTCTCTATAAAGCGGAATAAGTTCGTCTCCCCAGAAGTTAATCCTACCCCTAACGCCCTTGATTTGTCTCTGTGGAATTAACGGTTTGGGATGTTCATGTTCTCTTGCGTGCAGCCTCCCAGCGTAATCAAGCCATATCCAGCATTGGAGAGCCCTACCTAACCTTAGAAGATCTTCAAATCCAGCGTTAACAATAACACCTATGTTACTATTACCTTCTCTCTCTAAAAGCCTATTTACCATTGCCGTCCCAGAATATACTAATGCTTCCACTGAACTGCCCGATTCGTCTAAAGTAGTATTTCGATATCTTAATGAATCAGCTATCGAATTCAAGATTCCTTCTGATTCGATATGAGGAGTTGTTTGTGCTTTACCTACGGAAAACGAGCCCTTTTCGTCAATAATAAAAGAATCTGTCATCGTTCCTCCGGTATCTAACGCGATAGCTTTCAATAAAAAGCTACTCTTTAAATTATTTGCATTTGACATCATTTCACGCCTTTTTTATCAAAAATGTTAATAAAAAATTTCCAATAAAGGATCTTTCTTAGAATTAATAAACTTTTTAATTTCCTAGACGAAATTAAAAATAAGTGATTAGAATGGCGGAAAAAATGCACGATTTAAAGAAAAGAAGCAATGAGCTTTTTGAAGGCATCAGAAATACTCCATTTTCCTATGGATTATTAGGTATTTTAAAGGGCTTAGGATTAGACGATAAAGAAATCGATAAAAAACCCTTCATTGGAGTAGTTAATACATGGAACGAACTTAATCCCGGTCATAAACATTTAAGAGAACTAGCTGAGGCCGTAAAATATGGCGTTGTGGAAGCAGGCGGAATCCCATTTGAGTTTGGCACCGTGGGTCCGTGCGATGGGTGGGCACAAGGCAATGTAGGGATGCGTTACATCTTACCACAAAGGGAGATTGTGGCAGATTCAATTGAAGCTATGGTAGAAGCTCATCGTTTAGACGCAATGGTAACGCTTTCTGGATGCGATAAAATAAATCCTGGCGTTTTGATGGCAGCGGTGAGATTAGATATTCCTACTATTTGCGTTCCGGGAGGACCTAATTTATTTGAAATTCACTTCATACCGGACTACGAAGGTATAAACCTAAATAATTACGAAGGTTTCGAAAAGAAGGTAAATTGTTATAGTTGTGCAACATGTGGTGCCTGTGAATATATGGGCACCGCGAATACAACTCAATGCTTAATGGAAACATTCGGAATGACATTACCAAACGCAGCGACGATACCAGCTTTTACTCAAATGAAATATAAAGTAGCTAAAGAATCAGGAAAAAGGATTATTCAATTACTTAAAGAAGATATTAGACCATCCCAGATAATGACCAAGGAGTCGCTCGAAAACGCTATTATGGTCGATGTAGCAATTGGTGGATCTACAAATTCTGCTTTACATTTACCTGCAATCGCATCCGAAATGGGTATTGATTTCGATCTAGAAGTTTTTAACGAGTATAGCAAAAAAATCCCAACAATTGTGAACGTGGGACCTTCTGGCGATTACGGAGTTACGGATTTATATAAAGCTGGTGGAATCCCCGCTGTTCTAAGTAGATTAAAAGAATTTCTCCATTTAGATTGTTTAACTGTCTCGGGAAGAACGATTAAGCAGCTAACTCGAAGAGTAAGGGTGTTGGACGAGGAAGTAATTAGACCGCTTTCAAATCCAATTTTTCCCGAAGGCGGTACAGTAATATTAAAAGGAAATTTAGCACCCGAAGGCGCCGTCAT
>JAHQWX010000018.1 GCA_029856375.1 Promethearchaeia archaeon
TGTGGAGTTGGTTCTTCTCCAAAATAGACATCAACTTCAGTCCAATTACCAGAACCATCGATTGACATTGGAACATATATTTCTGCCCATGCATATAAGTTGTATCTTTTAATTGCGTAAAAGTATGGCTGATCCTCGTATTCTATATACACTTGATCTGCGTAACGAGAATTAAACCCTTCGACATATCTGCAAGGAACATCAAAACAACGCGCAAACAATACATAGGCGGCAGCAAAATCGTAAAAAATTCCTCTTTCATTCTCGCAGAACCATTCAACAACATCCTGTCCTTCCGATGGGCGGTCATAAGGAGGATAAATCTGAAGCTCGAAATTACTCTTTAAGTATTCTCGAATCTTATTTGAACGTATAATAGTATTATCATTGAGCTGATCAATAAGTAGGTCTAAGGCATCGTAGTGCGATTTAAAAAATGGATTACTTTGAATATAATAGAATGCTCCTCCCGGAACTTGAAGGTATTGGTCCTTTATTGCAGATGGAGAATATGCTGGATCTAAAGCTGTGGTTTCAAGTTCGGAGGGCTTTAAAAATCCTTCACCAAACATTTCATAAGTGAGATTTACCTCTTCAGGTTGTTTAAATTCTAGATTAAGTGTTGCTATGTTATAAATGTCTTTAAAAAGGATGGATGATTCCGGACTGAAATTACCTGTGTGTGGTTCAACCCATGGCATTGATAAAATATGAGGAGTTGGAAATAAAGCTGGAATTGAAATTGAGTTTAAGCCTTCTTGAGCTTCAATAGGCATTTTGATTTTCATCATATCTTGCTCGTAATAGTATTGGTAATATTCCCCATGAGAGGTGAATTCTGTGGGACTCAGTCCGGAAACGCTTTGGGACCAAATTCCATCAGCCGAATATTCATCACTTACAGAAAATTTCCACAACCATGAATCGTCAAATATTTCGTAATCACCGACATAGAACACTATTTCTTGAGCGTATTCTTCAAGCATATCGGGATCAAGCAAATTCATTAAAAAATCGAAATCAAACGAAATTTCCATTAATTCCGCGTCTTCTTCTTCGGCGGTTGCGTACTCGTCTTGTGGGTCAATTCTTCCTCCAAGAATTAAAGTATAAATTAATGTAGATGAAAGATATACGCCGAAAAGTATTAAGGCAACAATAATAACCGAGATAATTTGCCTTTTCGCGCTTATACCCGTAATAATCTCTCTTGTTTCGGCGGACATTTAATTTTAAGCTCGATAAGATGAACTGTTATTCTTATTAATGATAAAAAGAAAATCCATAATATATAATTTGACTGATTTTTTTTGAAAATTATCGATATCGTTAATTATTAGATTTCCATTTTGCTTGTACTTGTTATGACGAAAAGGAAGAAAAATACTAATATATTTTGGATTATTAACACTTAATTAAAAAATTAGAAAGAAAAACTCAGAAGAAAATTTAGAAACTTTTTCCTTTTAAAACTCGTAACCACACTTTGTACATACATTCTTCTTACCGTAAAGGGGTTTTGGAATGTACGAAATTATTTTAGTTTTGTCTGTTACTTCTTTAATTGCAGTAGATCCACAATTTGGACATTGCCTTCTCGCACTAGCTCCTAAACCTCCCGCGGGAGCGGCAGTTGGTTCTGCTGTTAGTATTGCTGGTGTTGGCGTAGGTGTTGGCGTGATTACCGGCGTTGGTGTAGGTATTGTTGGTGAAGGTTGTTGACCGTACCCGCTAGGTGTCATTGAGGCGAGTTGGGATGGCATTACTGCTTTTGGCTCTTTTAATTCTTCAATTCTTTTGTTTTTATAGGTAATTTCTTGAGTTAATTCGTTTACTTTCGCTTGCAATGGTCCAATTTGCTGTTGCAATTGAGTGTTTTGAGCTGCTAGCGTATTAACTTGTGTTTGAGCTTCTGAAAGTTGCTGTTGGATTTGTTGATTTTGGTTAGCGATTTGATTTAATTGATTTTGAGCTTCGGTATGGGATTGCTGGAGTCTTTCGAGTTGTTGGTTTAATTGACTTATTTGAATGTCCTTTTCCGAAATAGATTTTTGAAGCTGACTAATTACTTTGTCTTTATTCGCGATGTCTGATGATAATTTCGTAATTTGACTTTCAAATTTGCTCACATCAACCGTTGGAGATGGGACTAGCGCTGGAGCTACTGGAGTTGGAATTGGTGGCGCAGATGGCGCTGGTGTCGGCATTGGTGGTGGAGCTGTTGGAGCAAGTCTCTGATGTATCGGAGCTGCGGAAGTTGGTCTTGGAGGTGGAGGCGTGGTTGGTACTGTGCCCGGTGATTTAGGTGGGCTCTTATCTAATCCTAAATCTGGCAACTCAAAGTCCAAATTCATATCGGTAGGAGGCGGTATCTTAGGAGGTCCAGGAGGTCCTTGCTTTTCTTTCTCTTCTTTTTCTGGATCATTACCATACGACATTTTTATTCCTTCTTAAAAATTTTAATTATAATTTTATAACATGGAAATAGATTGCAATTCAAATTTATAAAATTATAGGTATCTTTTTAAAGAACAGACAAAAGAATAGAAAAAGTAGGAAACATTTTTATATTTGAACCTTTAAAAGCAACTCCAGTATTCTGCTAGGTTCTTATGTAATTGTTTTATGAGTTTGTCTTGAGTGTATTCGACAACAAGCTTATCGGGTTCTATCTCTTTTTCGGTTAATATATCGGTTTCGTTATTAAGAACTTTAAGAACATTATATATGGCTTGTGCTTGTTCATCTATTCTATACCCGCCTTCTAAAGTAATGAAAATTCTTCCATTGCAAAATTTTTCTGCTATAGTCTTAATATTTTTCGTAATATTTGCAGTACCTTGGAGCGTCCAAAACAAAGCCGTTCCCATGCCCGGAGTTAAATGAGTTGTATGATGCGTATCGAAACCAGCAGAGATCAAAATAAATTCTGGTTTAAATTCGTTTAAAATTGGCGCCGCTACTTGATCAAACAACAATTGGTTCACATAATCTCCCGAACGAGGAGCCATTGGCATATTTACTATATAACCTGCTCCTTTTCCAGAACCGATCTCATTTACAAATCCCGATCCCGGATAGAGGGTGCGTCCGTCTTGGTGTGTGCTAATAAAAAGCAGTTCACCATTTTCGGATCCGTTATAAAAGATGTCTTGGGTTCCATTACCATGATGGCAGTCCCAATCGTATATTGCAACCTTTTTAATATTTTTTTCTCGAAATAAATATTCTGCAGCGATTGCTATATTATTAAAAATACAAAATCCGGCACACTTATGACTATTAGAGTGATGACCAGGAGGTCTCACTAACCCGAATCCACTAATGATTTTTCCTTCTAATATATTGTCTATGCCCGTGAGATTTCCACCTACCGAATAAAGAGATGCTTCGTAAGAATCTCCTGAAACGATAGTATCCATATCAAAATATCTTATACTATTTGTTTTTGCTGCTACTTCACTTAATTCTCTAATATCGGTAATTAATCTATCAGAATGCACATATCTTACTTGATCTAAAGTAGCTTTACGAGGTTTAATAAATGGAAAATCCTTAGAATTCCACACACCCTTCTCTTCCAAATACTTTTTAGCTACTATTAACCTTTCAGGCACTTCTACACTATGTGCTTCTGCGTGATTTAAATAAATATCATCGTAAATTATTCCAACCGGCATTTCTCATCATAGAATATTGTTTTCAAAATTATAATTAATAATAATTGGTTGAAGCTTAAAAAAATATTATTTATCTCTAGCGACAAAAATTTAGTTTAAACAATTTTATTGAAGAGAAATATTAAAAGTTTCTAAAAAAATAAATAAACATTAAAAAAGCAATTAAGTATATTTAGAACTAGCGACAAATTTTTTAATAAAATAGAAGTGAAATTAACCAGCGCCGGGTGTGGAATTTTTATGGACGAATTACAAATTTATAAATTTAAATTTGTTATAATTGGAGAAAACGCAGTAGGTAAAACATCGCTCGCGAGAGCTTTTGTTTCGAGGCAATTCCAATTAGATTATCGACCTACCATCGGAACCAATGTATTCGTGCATAAATTCACTTTAAGACCTAATTTAGAGGTTTCGGTTTCCTTATTCGACATTGCTGGTCAAGAAAAATGGGCAATGATGAGAAATGTCTATTATAAGGGAGCTCAAGCAGCGTTTTTAGTTGGAGATCTTACGAGGCAACGCTCCTTTGAAGACTTAACGAAATTCTGGTATCCCGATTTTAGTACATTTTGTGCGGGGAGCCCGGTGATAATCTTAGCAAATAAGCTCGATTTAGAATCAAAAACTGACACTAATGTTATAGAAAATGTGGCTAAAGAAGTGAATGCAGTGGATATTGTGTATACGTCGGCAAAAACGGGAGAAAATTGCGACGAAGCTTTGAGAAAATTAGTAGAAATTTGTTTGGAACAGACTTAATGGAGTTATTTCTTTTCTACATATTTTATGTATTTCTGTTTAGGTTTATAGAGAGTGCCTTCTCGAACTGCTTGATTAATTGTTTCTTCGATGAATTCTCTATCAATATCGTCAACTTGAAGTACATCGATTACATCTTCAATTGCCACGGCGTTTCCTCCATTCTCATCAACCATTTGCTTAATTCTATCCAGAATTTGAGTGATTTTATTTATTTTTGAGCGAGTTTGTCCAGTAAATATTCTGTCAATATCGAATTTTTGAGTAGATTCATCGTATCCCGTATCTCGCAAATATCTATTGAATATAGAGATAATTGCTTCGACATCTTCTACTAATACTTTTTCTCTTAACACCATCTTAGCGTACGCTTCACTTAATCTAATTAATGACTCCAGATTTCTTGCGAGTATTGAGACTATTCCTTGATCTGCGTCGTATTTGCCTCGTAAATCGAGATAGAATTTTTTTATCTTCTCTTTCGCTTCATCAGTTAAGGTAGGATGACAGTTTGTACGAGCGTAATTAATGTATTTTTTTAGAAACTCGGCCTTGATTAGAGATACTGTCCCAGTAGAGTCGCTGGGAGTTTGATCGTGGTCGCCAATAGCTTGTTCTAAAATAAATTCTGCTAATTGTGCGTCGTCAGCTTTGTTAGGTTCGTCGATTACTACAAAAATAAGGTCAAATCTCGACAATAACGTAGGTGATTGCCTTATATTTTCGGTTGGAGTTTTGTACTTGTTGTATCTTCCCATATAAGGATTACCAGCAGCTAATATTCCAGTTTGAGCTCGTAATGTTGCAATTATTCCCGCCTTTGCTATACTTACGGTTTGTTGCTCCATCGCTTCGTGGATTGCAGAGACATCGTTTGCCTCCATTTTATCGAATTCGTCTATCGCTGCCACACCACCATCTGCTAGCACAATTGCACCGGCTTCAAGGGACATCGATCCGATGTCTGGGTCTTTAACTACGGCAGCTGTAAGCCCAACAGCAGTGGAACCCTTTCCTGAAGTGTATAAAGCTCTTGGTGAGATATTTACCGCACTTTTGAGAATTTCGCTTTTTCCGGTTCCTGGATCTCCAACAAATAGTACATGAATATCTCCTCTTCTATATCTTCCATCAATCTTCTTTTTCCTCGTTCCACCGAATAGACACAATGCTGTAGCCATCTTTAAATCTTCTCTACCCCATATTGAGGGGGCGATTGCCCGAGCAATTTTTCTTTGTGCAAAAGGTTCTGCGGCGAGTTCCTTGATTTGCTTCATTTCCTCGTCGTTGGGATAAAGATCTTTATCTTCTTGTTCAGACGATTCGACATGGTTGACATCGATTAAAGTCCTAAAAATAAGCGAGCCACTACCTCTCGCATTTCTTTGTGCAATAGATTTGAATACACCCATAATTTTGACGCGGTCGCCCGGGCGAACTCTATCGACTAAATCATGAGTAATTATTGCTTGAACGGCCCTCGGAATCCTTCCAGCGGGTAGCTCTTCTGGTAATTCTTGGATTGATATTCTTTGCCAATCAATAAAATCAGAGGATTTAGATACTAACTTGAAATCCTTGTGGCTACTTGCTGAACACTTCGGTCGGATGCATTTTCTTGGAATAATAAGAGAATTAGTTATTTGTTTTACTGGTATATGTGTCCCACATTTTATACATTCAAAAGTTGCAGATTCAATTTTTGGTTGTATAGCAGAGATTCGAATTAAAATTCCTTTCGTGTAAATGAGTCGGTCTATGTTTTTTGCCCTTAAATCTCTCAATTTTACGAAATTTGAATCGTTTTCTGTACTAACTCGGACAAAATATTCAATATCTTTTTTTAATTTACTTCCTGGAGCGTGAAGTTTTAAAAGATTTTTGAATGCTTCAACCGCATCTATTAAAAGATCTTCGGGATCGTTCCTTAATAAATCTGCTAAATGTGGATCGAATGCGTTTAAATCTTCGAACAAAAAGATTAGAGTGTTCCCCCCTTCCGCGTATATTTTTGAGATTTCATCCCGGTATTTATACTTTGTTGGTTGATCTTGAAATAATCTGAAAAAATCTTCAAATTTTTTAATTCTGTTAATAGGAACGGCTGGTGGAGATTGTTGGTTGTTAATCGTCATTATATTAATCCATTACTATGCATTCGATTTCTAAACATTATGTCGGTAATTAAAAATTATAGAATAATTGATTATAAAACCACCCTATTAATTAGACCATATTAATAGCGTATTAGTATTGGATTAACAATGCAAAAAAATTAAAAGCAACGAGTAAGCAAGTTTAGAGATTTATTATGTAATACCATAAAAGATTAGGATCTAGTCTAATATTACTGTAATTCTTGTAAAACACTGCATATAACAGAGTCTTGGGACATTTCGCATCTTATTTTCAGTAACGATATGATCCTTTTCTTAACATCCTCCTTTTCGTATTTAGCCGTTCTTAAGAAGATCTTAGCGATAGATCTTTGAGTATTCATTGGCGAGTCAGATGAGAGGAGTTTTAGCAACGATGGAAGGATTTTTTTCATTCCAATTTTATTAATAAATTGAGATACGGAAATTATAGTTTTATCCCTAACAGATTCAGACGGATCGTTGAGTAGTTCTGTTATATATGGAAGTAGGTCGTTTAATACTGCCATATCATATAGTTTAATTAAACTAATTGCGGATTCTCTTACTCTCTCGTCTTCACTTTTTAAATTTTGAGCGATTTTACTAAACGGGACGATTTCTGGCGAAAGTTCCGCTAATTCTACTATCACTTCCATCGCGCTTCTGCGAACCCAGTTTTGCTCATCTTCAAGTAAGTCTATTAAATGAATCACAATATCTTTTTTATCTTTCATTTGGTCCTTTAAATTTCCCAAACTTTTCACAGCAGCGTCTCTGACGATCCATTCTTTATCAGAAAGAGAATTCATTAACGCAGAAGCAGTTTCTTCAGGGGCTTTGTTGCCTATGTGAAATAATATTTTTGCAGCAGATTCGCGTACAAACGAATCTTTATCTTCTAATAGTCTAATTATTGGTTTTACTGGTATAATTTCAGGGGAATTTCTAACAATATCTATAAGAGATTTGGCTAGAGTTATTTTTACTGATTTCTCTTGTTCGATTAATAAACCTAATAGAATAGAGATTAATGGTTTCACTTTATCTGGTATTTTTATCGCGATAATCGAAATAATTTTCGCGGCTTCTTTTTTAATACGGTCATTTTTCTCAGTCTTTAGAATTTCAATAAAAGGGCGAATTTCTATTAGTTCCAAGTATTCCTCGACCAAATCAGACAATGTGTTAATAGATGTTAGCTTAATTTGTTCATCCTGAGAATCAAGATTGCTCATTAACTTTGGTATGAGGGTTTTGGGATTTTCTTTTACGATCTGAACAGCTGTAGTTGCAATTATTCCTTTAGAGATAAATTTTGCTGAGTCTGGAATTTTTATTAATTTATCGAAGACTAATTCGGGATTCTCTTTTCCAATATCTACTATTTCTTTGGATATAGTTTTTCGAATGTTCTCATCTTCAAAAGTTAGATAATCTAATAGAATTTCAATAATTCTCTCAGGTTCTAACTTCCAAGTGTTTCCAAGTAATTTAAGGATACTTTTGTGAATTTCGATGTTTGAAGAGTTCAGAATTTTACTTAATAAATAGTCTAAATTGAATGTACTTGGATCTTCAATATAAAATATTTCCAACGCGTCAGCCGCCGAATTTCTAACAGATTTATTTGGATCAGTAAGTCCGTCCAATAACGGTTTGATTGGAACAAAATGTTTTTTAAAGTTCCCAATTTTTGCTAAGGTTGAAAAAATTTCTGCTCTGACTTCTTTATTGGGATCTTTCATAAGTGAAATTAAACTTCTAATTGTAGTTGGATCTAATTTTTCAACAGTTGTTCCTTTAAGAGAAAAGGCCGCAGCGGCTCTTACTTTTTTATTTGAGTGCTTTAACTTTTCTACAACGAGATCAATTGGAAGTGATTTTGTAGACATTCCTAGCAATTTTAGGGTCTCAACTTGAATTTCATATTCAGGATCTTGCAGTAGTATTTCGAAATCGGCTAACGCCAGATGTTTTAGACTTTTTTGAGATATCCTTGATAAAAGATATAAAATATTTAGCCTAACTCTCCATTCTTGGTCTCTAATTAGTGAAATTAAGATATTTATAGGAATCTTCTCAATTAATACTTCATCTGCTTCTACTAATGTCTCGATAATCGGTATTTTTTTATCGTAATTTGGAGATTTTAGCCCTTCAACGATCCATGGAACGATATCATCTGGTATATCTTTTTCTAGTTGCTTCAGAATTTCGATAGAAACTCTGCGAGCAGTTGGATGTGAGTCGCAAATTCCGTCCAGAACAGCGTTTTTAAAAACACCCTTGGAAATATCAATTTCGCCCTTATGGGGGATTCTCTCAAACATTAACTTAGCTGTATTTTCAGCGTGATTTTGTAATTTTGGATTTGAACTTTTGAGTATATTAAATATGGGTATGGGATCAAAGGTTTGACCCGATTTTGTTATTAACGCGTATTTAAGATTATATACGAATTCATTCTTCGAATAGATTACATAATACAATATAAAAGTAAGCAGAACTGTTTCCTCAATTATAGCTGCTGGAACAAAATTTATGTATTGTTGGCTAATAGGTTCGGTAAATACCCACGAATTGAAAATAGGTGCTAATTTATCTGCATTTACTATCAAAAAATTTGCGAGAACATTTAAGCCAACTGCGGCGATTAAATACGCGGCAAAGTACACATCTATACCTCTAAATTTTATTTTACGACCCCAAAACCTTGTAAAATATCCAACGATTCCTAGAATCAAAACTATGATAGCTAATAACCAGTAAGACATAGTCTCGATAGCCAATGTCCCGGAGAAATAATATGCTAGGGTTTGGATGAGAGAAATCCATGTCCAACCAAAAACGAATAGCATCAATCCAAAAAGGATATATGATTTTGGATTTTTAGCAAAATCTTCCATCGAACGTTTTCCATCTTCAAAACCAAGAAAGATAGAGCGTTTTATTTCGGGTATATGATAATATTCATGACTAATTCCAGCGATAAAACCTTTAGCACCGTAAAAAGTAAGAATCGACATAGGATATACTAGCATCCAAGAGCTCCATACAACTACACCTCTTAATTGCGAACCAAATAGAGCGGTAATTTGCCATATTAGAATTGGAGGTAATACAATTATTCCTAAATAGAGCAAAACCGCAACGATTAACGAATAAGGTTTATCAAATCGATTAATGATTTTCCTCCCAAAGAATTCGTGAAAGGGCGTCAATCCTTCGCTTTCGCTCTCAGTCCACGCTATAAAAATAAAATCAAAGAGAGGATAAAAGGTTATGTAAATCATACTTGCTAGCATTGGAAGAATGAGTGCGTAGGGGGAAACCTCAGGGGGGATTTGTCCGCTTTGCCATAAATCAGGGGTGTTAACAATGAATATTATTATCATAGCGAGAATGACTATTACTGCTAATCCAAAAATCAAACCGTATATTATACACTGTAATCCATCTGAAATAGTAAACTCTCCCTTCTTTACGAGAGAAACTTGTTTATAAATTAAAAAAAAACCCCCGGCGCTCGCTCCAATATAACTTATGAGCAATATAATAGAGACCTCGTTCCAAATAAAAGGTAGCTGAAATAAATCTACGACGCCTCCCAAATTTAGCACCAATAATTTTTATAAATCCTTAAGAAATTTCTAATTATTCTTCATTATTATTTTTATTGTTGTTTTAATATTAAAATTTAAAAAAGATAATAGAAATATAATTTTAAGGTACTTTCTCTTTCGAATAGTTGAAGAATTTCTCATTAGAATTAAGATATTTAAAAATTGGTTTTATATAGGAATGCAACAATTAGAATCAAGTATTTTAGAAGAATTAGAAAGATTGCGGTGTTCGTATCACCACGAAATGATTGAAGCGGAGTGTATAGAGGATTGCGAAGCTATTAATCTTTTTGGGGAAAAAATCGGACCTTTTAAGAAAAATCTCACATATAAATTATCTTTTTGGAAAATTCTTCCATTTATCGAGAAAAAATATTTGCGACTCCCCTCGAAAAGCCAAATAAATAGCGCATTCATTCAAAAACTTGCAGATTCGGAATTAGAAGAAATAAGATTGGTAAAACAAAAAAACGATTTATTTTTAGAATTAAGGGAATCTAGCTGTTTTATTCCCAACTTAATTAAAAACAAAAAATTGCCTAAAGATGAGATGGAGAAATACCAAGATAGATTTGATATATTATTTAATCAAAGAATTTCAAAAATTTTACAATTAGCAAGCGGTAATCCATCTTTAGAAATATTAGATCGATTGACGAGTGCTGAAAGGATTATTTACAATAGGTTGAAAAATGTAATCAATCAATATAGAGAGTTCTTTTCTTATTAAATCCCACGTTTTGGTTCTTGTTTTGCGCGTTTCTTTGCGCGCCTTTCTTCAAGTTC
This sequence comes from Promethearchaeia archaeon, assembly GCA_029856375.1. Lineage (GTDB taxonomy): Archaea > Asgardarchaeota > Lokiarchaeia > Sigyniarchaeales > SOKP01 > 6H3-1. The sequence goes on from JAHQWX010000018.1 coordinate 10,990, forward strand.
GGCCTTCCGTTTCTTTTTTAACTCCTCTAAGCTTTCTGCTACATCTTCTCCTTCTTTGGGTTTTGTTTTAGGTTCAAGATCTGCACCACAGACTGGGCATTTATGCCAGTCGGGCTGTATTGCGCCCCCACATTTTTGGCAATTATCTAACTGATCCCAGAAGCGCTCTTCTTCTGGAATATCCTCGACTTTAGTAATTACTAATTGAGCAGGCGTATAATTGGGAATTCCTCCGCATTTTGGACACTTACCAGGATTTAATTGGTCCATCATTGCTCCGCAATATTGGCAGTAGAGCGTTCCGCAGTTTGGACAGTTAATGTTGCCTAAACCAATTGGAGTGCCACATGCTTTACATTCAAATTTTTCCCCCACATCTTTGAGAACTTCTTCTTCCATTTCGTGAATTCTTATATCTCTTTTTACTTGAAAGGATTCGTCCCGTTTTCTTTCCCATCCTAAAGCCCTCTCAACATAATCTTTATCTAATATCTTTTCCGCTTCTTTCCGCTTCCTATCCGCTTCTTTTTGAGCCTTCATCGCTTTCTTTTGAAACTTCTTTCGTGCTTTTTCTATCTCCTTATCTCGTTCAGACTTTTCTTTTTCAAACATAACAATTTTTGCTCTCTATATTACTCAAATTTATATTACAAATACGCATAAAAAAGTTTTATTACTTTTTTTCCGAATTTTTTTATTCAATAAAATCGAGATAGTTCATGACTTTGATTCCAGGTTTCAATATCCAAGGTGGAACATAACTGCTTGCCAAATCTAGAAACATCAAAAAATTACTTTCTTTCGAATGAAGTCCGTTCTCAAAATCGGGATAATATAAACCTCCGCTGGCTTTTGGTGGTCTTCCCATACTGCTACAATTCTGCCAATTTTCGTCAATCTCTATCGATTGATCCCATTGGTCAATAGACTTACGCGTTGCTAACCAAGTAGTATCGCTAAAAATCGATAACATTTTCTTATTCGATAATTTTATTTCTCCATATACATTGATGGGGCCAATTCCGCCAATGAAATCAATGTTTTTTATTCCAATTACATTCGAACCCTTTCTCAAATGGTTTTTAATGTCAAATATTTGAATATTATTCTCGAGGACATTATAGTTTAGGGTATGTCGAGAAATTACAAATCCAATTTCGATACCATTTACG
>JAHQWX010000413.1 GCA_029856375.1 Promethearchaeia archaeon
CAGCAATTTGAGAAAAACATTTACGATGTAGTAACATACATACTTGATAACTATAAAACAAAGATTGGCGTGATGGGTTCGAGTTTAGGGGGTATATCATCGCTCTACGCAACAGCAAACGATCCCAGAATAAATTCTTGTATATGCCACAATGCAGCTGTGTTTAACGAAAAAGCACACAAGAAAATTGTAAAACCAAAAGGATGGATAAAAGTATTTAAATTTCTTATACCAGTTGTTGCTAAACTGGTACCCAACATGAAATTCAGCGTTTGGTTGTACCTAGATGTAGATAGATTAATTTCAACACCCGAATATGAAGATAAAAAAGATGTTTTATTAAACGATAAAATCTTGTCCGATAAATATACACTGAGAGCAATCCGAACTCAAATGGTCGCTCCATTAAAGACCCCTTTAGAAGAAATTAAAACGCCAATAATGATAATTAATGGCACCTATGATTACCTTTTTACCGTAGAATATATGACAGAACTATACGAGAGAATAACCTCGAAAAAGAGGCTAGAAATAATTCCTGACGCTAGCCACCTTATTTTTCAAGAAAACTTGGAAGAGAGTCTTAAGAGAGTAGTTGCGTGGTTTAAAGAGACATTGAAGTAAAAAAATTAAAAAAAAAATTATTAGCTCTTTTTTATACGCTTCACTACCCAATCGGGCATAACCAAGGAGAAATAAGAGAGAATATAAAAGATTATTGCAAAAATCCACGCGTAATAAACGAATGCTGAGTATCCTGGATGATCAGTAAGTGTTATTAAAAGTGTATCGATAACCATCATTAAAAAAAAACAAACCATACATATCATTGCCAATAATAACAGACTTAGACCCAAACGAGCAACGCCATCATCTGCTTTTTTCCTTGCTCGAAAGCACGTTATAGCTATGAAAATGTAAATTATATACGAATAAACGATAAGCCCCAGCGTTGAATACAGTCTGATATTCAATTGTCCTGTGTAATCCTCTTGGGGTACGCCCCACCAATTCCACGGAAGATATAGAACAACGAATAAAGCGATCCCAATTATTATAAGCGGAACGAAAGCACCTCTTCCTCTATTAGTAATTTCGGATGCAAAAAGGAATAAGAAAATGTCCGCAATGATCATAGTACTATAGGCGAATGGCAACGAAAATCTATATAGTTCCATGTAATACCTTGTAATGACTGCTTCTCCCAGACCTATGGTAAGTCCAATTAATGCAATCGAAAACAGCGCAAAAACAACCGAAAGGTGGAGGGGTGGTTTCACATTTCGCTCGCGCCATTTCAAAAACATCTTTACCGTCATGAAAATGCTGAAAACGATAAGTGCGATATAGAAAAAGAATAATGGGAGAACATAATCTTGAAATTCTGTATAACTCATAGAATATGATTTATCTTTTAAACTTATAAATACTTTCGTAAGAAATTATATATCATATCAGAATTAAGAAAGAGATAATCTATATAAGAAGAAAGCTATTCTTTTTAATTATAAAGTTTAATTAAGAATACCATAATAAGCTAAAGAAATTATTGAAGAAATAGGGAACTCATTTGGCTAAAATCGTACAAGATCTTTATATTTTAACTCAGACTGGAATTGTAATTTTCCACCGACAATTCGACGAGAGTAAAAAAGATCAGCTTTTTGGAGGCATGATGAGCGCGTTAAACTCATTTGCTGAACAAATTGCTACGGGTGGATTAACGAGTTTCGAAATTGGGGGAAAAAGATTTACAATACTGAAAAAGGGGGCTTGTCTATTTATTGCGAATAGTTCAAGTAAAGTAAAAGAGAAAAAGGTCCTCCAAGAACTGAATGAAATAGCTACTCGGTTTATGGATCTGTATCCAGAAGATACAATTGTGAATTGGAGTGGCGATATGGCGGTATTTGCCGACTTCGAGAAAAAGATCGAAGATTCTCTCGAACAGACAGTAAAAAAACTTCAGAAATCTTTTTGGTAATTATCTCTTTGTTTTATTATTAAATGGCGAATCTATCTAAATTTGCCTCGAGCCATCCGATCCTGCACCCTTCTCTTTGATCGAACTGCGGGACATATGGCTTTATATCAAGCAAGGGAGTCTTATCCAGCATGTCGATATTTCTTACTATTAGCATATTTTCTTTTCTTTCGATTAAATTCACAATCGTGAGGCCTATTGGATTAGGTCGATTATAATGTCTTGTCGCGAATAATCCGCGTTTTTTATCATCTAAAAAGGGTTTCACTAAAGGCTCGTATCCCGTAGCCTTGTGAAAGTAATAAATCAAATAAAGATGTGAATATCCTTCTACATCAGTTAAAGAATCTTCAAATTGTCGATATACTTCTACCTTCCCTTCTTTATCTGAGAGCACGCCTTGGCAAGGAATCTCATTCTTGTTTTTATAGGGACTGTGAATTATTCCAATAGGGGAAAACTCTACGATCATTTATGGTTTGCGCCTCTTTATCTTAGAAATACTAAATTTATGATAAATTCAACTTCTCAATATAGCTTTAAATAATTTTTTTATCTAACGTAATATTATAACTAAGCATTGCGAAGTACATAAGTATTTTAATAATAGACTTAGAAAAGACGTAAAGATGCCATCGAATAAACTCATGTCCTTAGAAGAAGCAATCTCGACTT
>JAHQWX010000414.1 GCA_029856375.1 Promethearchaeia archaeon
TATAGATATCTCATATTATTCTTACAAAAATGCAGTGGAATGGTTAAAAAGCGAGTATAAAAAGCGTTATAAGGCAGAAATAAAAAATAAATAAATAAATAGAGTCATTGTTATTTAATTGTTAAAAGGTGTAATATTATGAGTGAAGATAAGGACCAACTCAGAAAGCTCATTATGATAATTTCCGACTTACGAGCAAAAGATTCAGAGCGATACGAGAGCCATGTGTCTTTTATGAATGAAACGGTAAAAATGATCAAAGCCATTGCTAATCAAATGAACGAACATTGGGTAAAAGTTCAAGAATCTTTAGGAGAATTAAATAAAACAATAGAAATGAGTTTAGACGCATTATTAACTGGAATAAATCCTAAAGGACTAAGAGAAACTTCAGAGAGCTTGAAGGAAATCATGGATACCATGAATAAAAGCGTCCAATCAATGAATTTAGAAAATGTTTTAAGAGATTTAAAAGCGATTTCTACAGGTGTTATCCCAATCTCCGTTGGAGGAGCAGGAGTAGGCGCGGAACCTATTTCAGCTGGCATGAGCTATGATCCCACCACAGGATTAATGGTTCCAGGTGGTGGTGCGCAGGGAGCTGGTGAAGAACAAGAGATATACGGTTATGTTCCTGAGCATATGAAAAAGAAGAAGAAAGAGGAGGAAGAAGAAGAACCTCATTTAATGCGCCCTAGCGATCTTTTTGGGAATAAGGATTAGATACAAATTATTATTAAATCAAGTTATTGGATTTGAATTTTCTTTCTAACTATTGAAATTTTTAATTTGTCGCGTTGCTTAAGAAAATTTAATAATTATATTAACACTACATTAGTTTAAGACATTAATGAGTTAAAGAATATTTGCAAATGATTTTCTTTGCATTAAAAATTTTCGAAATTTAAAATGGAGAACATATACTTACAAAAAATTGAAAAATACACAAGATTCAAATACAAAATACTAGTATTTGAGCAAGATGATCAAAACAGAAAATTAATTTTAAATAGAATTGGAGAATTGTTATCTGAAAAGAATTATATTATTACGGTTGGGACTCACATATATTCTTACTCTCTATATGAAGAAAAAAAGCCAATTATTCGACTTTTTTTGTGGGAAATGTCGAATGAACCTCGCTTTACACCTCTTGAACATCTATATTTTAAAGGTACAACTTCAGTAATTTTCTTTTATTTTGCAAATAGACCATTCAACTTTGAGTTTTACAAGAAAAAAATAACGGGACTAAAACAAAAACTACCCGAACAAACCCTATTTTATTTTATCAGTATTTTTCCGAAACAAGGAGAAGAAACTGATGCAATTCAGATTGAGAAACTACATTCTGATTTGCTAGAGAATAAAGATGTTTTAATTAAATTATTAGGTGAAAAGAGCCAATTTTACATTATTCACACCGTTAAGGACGTACATGTGGCACTTTATTCTTTAGGAAAGGATTTGCTGAATAAAGGAGAGATTTTACTGACAAAAGACCTCGGACTCGGATTTTCTCGCGATTTTTTAGATCACTTAGACTCGCTCAATTTACAAATTATTGATGATAAATGGATTGAAATTCCATACAAAAAAGGATATTTTAAATTAGATATATTTACGGCCAATCTTTATTATTCTCCAAAATTATACGACTTTAGTAATTATAGTATTGTGAACTTGTCTCAAACTAAAATTGTAGAAAAAAAAGAATTAGAAGAATTAGACATAGAAGTTCACGAACTTAGAATTTTAAATTTAATTTACTCAATTTTAGAAGAGAACTTATCGATTATTTCAGGATAAGTTATTATTTTTCTTGTGCGATTAATGCTGCTCCTAAAGCCCCGGTAATTTGGGGTGCATCTTGGTTATTATCAAATTTCGGTTTTACGATTTTAAAACCTAGTTCTTCCTCAAGAAATGATTTCATAGCTGGATTTCTCGCAACACCACCACAGAATACTAATTGTGGTTTAACTCCGATTCTTTTTGCCATAGAAGCTACTCTTCTTGCTATAGATTTATGGATACCAGCAGCTATATCTTCTTTTTTCGCTCCTTGAGCAAATAATGAGATTACTTCAGATTCCGCAAATACTGTACAAGTAGAAGATATTGACTCTGGCTTTTTTGATCGTAATGCTAACTCCCCTAATTGTTCTATTGGAACGTCCAATGCGTGGGCCATAACCTCTAGAAAGCGACCAGTCCCGGCAGCACATTTGTCGTTCATCTGGAAATCGATAGGAGTTTTTGTCTTTGACGAAATCAGAATTGCTTTCGAATCTTGACCTCCTATATCAATAACAGAGATAGCATCTGGAAAAAAATATAAAACTCCTTTCGCATGGGCTGTTATTTCAGTTATCTTATCATCTGCAATATCAATTGTGTGTCTCCCATAGCCAGTACTCATTATATAGACATCTTTGCGTTGTAAGCTCGATTCTTTCAACATCTCGTTAAATAACTCTCGTCCAACTTTCTGAAAGTTATGCGTAGATCTTGCTATTTTATAATTTTTAATTTCATTGTTGTCTAACAGTAAAACTTTCGTGCTAAGGCTCCCAATGTCGATTCCTACAGTTTTCATATTATTAACACTTTTAAATTTATCAAAAAAATGTAGCTAGAGTTATGTAGATAAGTTA
>JAHQWX010000415.1 GCA_029856375.1 Promethearchaeia archaeon
CTGGATTAATTTCTTTAATACGGAATTCTTCGTGAGGGCCAAATTTAGTAACTGCTTTCATAATGTCCTCTTCTGGTATATTCAATGAATTGTATTTCTCTTGCAACTCCATGATTCTATCGAATGGCCTCGCATTATATTCGCAATATTCTTGACAAGCAAAGCAAGTAACGCATTCGCTTAAAATGCGAGAGTTTTCTCCATTAACTATCTTCATAATTTCTAATTTTGCGTCTTCTTGAGAAATATCGATATATTGGCATTTCATCAAACAGCTTTGCGTATTACAAGCTTTACATTTATCTCCTTCTAGCATTTTCAAATATCATCTTGTTGGTTTTTTTTTTATATTTTTTGAATAATTATTTATATCAATTTAAATTAATTAAAACCAATTAATTAAGATTTAGAAAAAATATTAAATAATTATCTAATATAGTTATATGGTGATCCAAAATGAGTTTAAATAATCCTTACACTGGATTTACTATACGAATGAATAAAATGCTAATTAAGGGGGATCTAGGGAATAAGGGTTTATTTCTAGCCGTAGATCAAGGATTTGAACATCGATCTGATTTTACAATATCTAAAGCCGCGAATCCTGATTATGTTATGAATGTAGCCGAAAAGGCGGGAATTCCGCTTATTTTACACAAGGGGTTATATGTGAGATACGCCGATAAACACCCTAATTTACCGATGGTGATAAAATTAAACGGAAAAACTGAATTATTCCAAGAAAATCGCGCTCCTTTAGGGGGATTAGATTGTACTGTCGAGGAAGCCCTAGCGATTTGTCCAAGCTTATGTGCAGTTGGTTACAGCTTTTATGTGGGAGGTCAACAAGAAGCATCTCAAATAACAGAGCTTGCTGATATTATTAGAGAATCTCGCGCGTACCAAGTCCCGGTAATCGTATGGGCATATGTAAGGCAACACCCAAGAATTAAGGAAGAAGAGGGGTATTGGGAAAATGTGAGATACGCTGCAAGAGTTGCTTTTGAACTTGGAGCGGATATGGTTAAACTCTATTATCCTCGTGGAGAAAACGGATTGAAAAAAGTAAAAGAATATGCCCAAGGAATTTATTGTTTGATCGCAGGAGGTGCAAAAATGGACACTGTAGAACAAGCGTATAAAACAGCGCAAGATATCGTTCAAATTCTCGATGGAATGGCAATTGGGAGGAACATATTCCAGGACGAAAAGCCAATTAATAAGGCTTTAGGGTATAAAGCGATCTTTCAGGGAAAGTCTATAGATGAGGCCCTTAAAATATATAACGCTGATAAAATCCCCGTTATTTAATTCAAAATCTCTATTTTTTCTTTATGTTAGCTTCCTTAAAAAGAAAAAGGGAGAAAAATTTTAAAAAAAAATTAAAATAAAAAATGTTAATTAATCAAGGATTATTAGATTAATTTTTACGCGGCTTGTTGCTTTTCAATTACTTTAATTTGACCGTTAAAATCTTTGATTTCGCCGTTAATGGCTTTGATTTTATCCTTTGTATCGTTGTCAATCTCCTTTATTTTAAGTTTCAACTCACTAATCTTTTCTTTTTCAGCTGTTTTCAATTCTTTAGTCAAATCTTTAACCGCCGCCTTGTCTTCAGAGAGCTTTGCTTTAATTTCCGCCAAACGAGTTTGAGAAGTTGCCAACTCCTTTTCGGCTTTACCTAATTTACCTTGAAGATCACTAATTTGAGGATCAAATTTTGAGTTTACTTCTGATTCTGCAGCAGTTTTCTTGGTAACTGCCTCAGCCTCAATTTTATTTTTTTCTTGTTCCTTGGTTGCTATTTTCTTTCTTAAATCGTCAATACTCATATATATAATCAACTCTTACTTTTCGATTTTAAAATGTTGAAAATTATGATTTCTATTTATATTTAATGTAGTTAAAAAAAGTATTATTTTGTTAGTATTAAACTGTTTTGGTTAAATATACAGCTATATAATTCTCAATTATTTTATGGTATTAGACGAAAGAAGTACCTTTATTCATTTAACTGAGAATTATCGCGGTTTTTTCAAGTGATTTACTCGTAGTGATTCTTATTTGTTATATAGATTTAATAAAAGAAGTTAGTATAATGCGAGCATTTCAAATAATTTTAATATCTTATGCGGTTAAACAATTATAATTAAAAAATTGTAATCCTATATACATCCAAGAATAAGTTAAAATTCAAATTGATACTCGAGATGAAAGCGGAAAAGGAACCTATATCGAAGGAATCAGTAAAGATAAACGATAGCGATCTAAAAGAGATCCAAGATTTACTAAAATCAGCCAATTATTGTTACGAATGCAATCGTTGTGTGAATGTTTGTCCGGTTTCAATTTATGGAATATTTTTTCCGAGGCAATTAGTTAGGGATTTCTCAAACTTACCAATAGAAGAAGTAATGGAAAATTCTAATATTTGGAACTGTATAACCTGTGGACAATGCATAGAATACTGTCCTATGTCAACAGACGAAGAAGGAGTAAGTTTTCTTGATATCATACTAAAGTTAAGAAAAATTGCTTCTGAAAACGAAACTTGGCGGGAAGATAAATTATCTTGCACCTTACACGGTAGAGCTTACACAAATATACCAAAATTAATGGCTAACGACGAAGTAGAATTCGTAAATAAGTTT
>JAHQWX010000416.1 GCA_029856375.1 Promethearchaeia archaeon
AATTCTTGATCGTTAGCGATATGATATGTTAGAGAACCGCAACACGGTGTATTTTCAATAACCTGATATTCGTCATCGAGAAATTTTATTAATTTTAGCGCGTTCTCACAGGTCAATTTATATCTCTCTTTACTCAAACAACCAAAAAATACCAGCTTAGTCATAATAATATTCCAATAATACAAATAATTTAGACTTAATATAAAGTTAATAAAACGATTATAACAATGTATGTGTTTTATACCAAAATTAATTCTCTTTTAATTAAATTAGGAGTAAGAGATCGATATTTACTAGGGAATAACTTAGAAATATAAATATAAATTAGTTTTATATTAACATCTTATTAATTACTTTAATTAGAATATTGCTATCTTCTTAATTTTGTAGATAAAAAGATTAAAAATTCATTCAAGGTGAACCGAAATACTTCTACAGATTAGCTTCACGGGTTGGCTTGAGGGTTTATCCTCAGCGTTTATTGTCGTTTTCGCGGCTGTTTTTGGGACAATAATGGTAGTTAAAGCTAAAAAAATCAATGCTAGAGTTCTAAAATATTGTGGAATGATGGCAATATTCGTTGGTTTAATTTGGATTGGAACCACGGTTGACCTATTATTGTTAATATTTTCAGTCGGTCATATACCATTTGAATACGCATATCTTTATTGTATTATGGAATACATGTGGGCTTTCCCGGCTTTTGTTTTTTCCATGGCAATCGGCGCTGAACTCATGGCTCCTGAGAAGAAGAAATTAATAATTATTCTGAGTGTGATTTTAGGAGTTGTTTTCGAAATATTTCTTTTTTTGGACGCTCCAAACGGATTCATATCTCATCCATATGAGACAGGGGAATTATATAGCAGTTCGTTTAAACTCTTGCATCCCATTTTTTTTTGTATTGGGATTTTTATAGGTACAATTTTGGTGTTTTTAGTGTTTGGAAGCCTAAGAATGGGAATTAAATCAACTGGTAGAATAAGAAGGAAAGCCAACCAACTCGCCATAGGGTTCTTTCTTTTCATAATGGTCGTAGTACTAGACAGTTTTGGGGATTATTTTATTCCTTGGCCAATAAATATAATTCTCCCAGATGTTATGATGATTTTCGTTGCGTTTCTTATTTATTTCGCTCTGAGACCGATTAAATAAAGTACTACAAAATGCTCGATTTTGGAGTACTTAAAAAATTAATTCTTTTTTCTTCTCGCCCGAGTATTCTGAGCGGTATTTTTCTTTCTTTTCGTGATGCATTATGCGTATTTTTTGTTTCATTACCTGCAATTCGCTTCCGTGGAGCGGGTAAAGCGTAAAAATTAGAAATGCTCCAAGTACGATTAAGCCAGGGATGATGCTAATACCCAACTTCAATCCCAAAACGGTAAAGTCAGATTGTTGTTGTTGGACGCCGTTAATTGGTTCTTGGTAGTTAAATAATAAAAGTATTAAAGCAATAAATATTCCAGCAACAGACTGAGCTGGCTTAGTAATGAAAGCATTCATTCCAAAAATAGCTGCTTCTCGTCGCTTTCCGGTTTTTACCTCGTCGTCGTCAGCAACTTCACCAAAAGCGGTATTCATTAGCGTCATCGCTCCGAAGAATCCAATTCCTACAATAAACATCGCACCAATAGATATTAATCCAGGCAGCACCCCCACAACGATCAAACCAGTTCCTAATAAGAATAAAGTCACTAATATTGCAGTCTTTAAGCCTCTTTTTTCGTCTAACCTCAGAAGATAGAATCTACCAAAAATTATTCCTCCCAAAAGAAATACTACGAACAGAAGAAGAACCAAAAGCGAGCTTATACCCCAAAAAACATAATCAATATAGAAAAATAGATTGCCAAATATAATCGATTGAATAAGAATCAAACAAAAATTAGCGGCAACCGTAGTCAAAAACGATCTGCTAGTGATTGTATGTTTAAACGCGTCAATAAAACCAAACGGTTCGTCAACATGAGAAAATTCGAGTCTTTCCTTAACCGTTATAGAGGTAATTCCCATTACTATTAATTGTACGATGGCCAACACAACGGATAGTTGAATAAAAGTTTCTTTCCCAGTACCTTCTAAAAATAGCGCAGGTAAAAATAAAGATAACATTGTACCTACTAAACCAAAAAGCATGGCAAAGACTTGAAGTTTTGCGCGTTCGGAATGTTCCATGCTTAATTCTTGAGATAGAGAGACATAGCATAAGTAAGTCGCCGTGTAGCATGTATCGTAAAAAAGCATTGTTAGGAGCAACCAAACAAAGACGCTTTCCTGTCCAATTTCTCCGGTTGTTGGGCTTAACCACACTAATATAAACGAAATTGCTAATAAAGGAGTAAATAACCTTAAATAAGGAATTCTCCTGCCCCATTTTGTTTTCGTTCTATCTGAGAGCCAACCAATGAGTGGATCGTTCGTCATATTCCAAAGCATATAAAAAAGAAACGCCCAAATAAGATAAATTTCTTGGAGCAATAGTTTTTCTCGATAAAAAATTATTAAGGTCGTAGAAAAAACCCCCTGAACGGTAGAAGTCCCAATGTTGCTCATCCCAAATATGAATTTAGTTTTGAGGCTTAACTTCTCGGGGGAAGATACGTTTTTTTTATAGCTCATAATAAAATATTTTGGTTTTTACGCTA
>JAHQWX010000417.1 GCA_029856375.1 Promethearchaeia archaeon
ATTACGAGTTGTACTCCCGAAAATGTATCGTCCTATACCGGTGTTTCCCATAACGATGTTACTTATTCTGTTGGCGATAATACATTTTTGAACATGGTAATCTGGGACATAAAAGGCGATGGGAAATTTCATAGCTATTACCCAGAGTTTTTTTACGGAGCCCATGGATGTCTTTTATTTTTTGACCTGACTAATTACGAGACTTTTTCCAATTTACAGAATTGGATAAGCTTTATCAGAAATTATACTAATAATATCCCAATTTTTTTAATTGGAGCGAAAGAAGATTTAGACCGTAAAATATCTGAGGAGAAGGTCCAAAAGTTCACCAGAAAGTATAATCTGCAAGGAGCTTTCTTTATTTCGAATAATGAAGATTCTAAAGATAACTTCATTCTTAGGGAGTTAGCAGATAGGGTAATTGATTATTTACACCAATACCCTTTCAAAGTTGTTTTTAAAACGAATTTTTCTCAAGAGGACGAAAAGCTATATCACAGATTCCTAGCATTTTTTGCTATATGCCCCATTTGCAGAAATAAAAACCACATTGATTATCTGAGAAATTTTTATCACAGCTTAAAACCTGGAGACATAAAATTAAGAGAAAGGTTAATGACCTTAATGATTGAAGCAGGTGAATTTGACGATATTTACTTAAACAAAATAAAGCTTGGAATACCTTGCTGTAGTTGTCATAAAAAATATTTCTAAAAATCGTAAACTCGAATTTTATTTCCTTAATAGTATTTCTCTCTTATTTTTGGGTAAGTTCTCGCTCGCATATCGAAGTATTAATCTGGGAAGAGAATCCTTATACGCTTTTAAATACTCGAATATACATTCGGGATCGTATTTTGAGCAGGTCTTGAGTAACCAACCAATCCCCTTTTGAATATAATCCTCGTCGTATTGAAGCATTTTTTCAACGAGATTAAACACATAAGAGCTCTCGAACGATTTTTTAATCATTGTAACCTTTAAAAGAATAACCATCGACGCTCGACGAACCCATAAATCCTCAGAATTCGACCATTTTTCAATAGTTTTTTTCGCTAATTCGTTGTTTTTTGCTAGAAAGGGACCAATCACCCTAATTACGCTACTATCGCATAGGGCCCAAGTGTCGCAATACTCAAGGAGAGCGTCGTGGAACAAATCAATAGTAGTCTCGTCAAATTGCCTTTTAAACCCGTTAATGAAAAAATAAGCAGCTAAATTTTCGTCGTGGCTATCAGACTTTACTAAAGTTTTAAAAATTTCCGCACCATATTCGTAAGAAACTTGAAGTTGCTTAAATATATTTTTCACTATTTTCTCGAGATCGGCCATTTTAAGTCGATAGGCAAAGAAATTAGGATTATCCGAATTTAAAATTTTATACATGCGTGCTCTTTGTTCGTCAGTTATGTCTGGAGCGTTTTCTTTTAACTGAGATTTGATTTTATTAACAACTTTTTCAATCATCTAACTTCAGAGGTGCATTAATCGTATTTAAAGACTTTATCTAACAGTAATCCTTCGCTATCTATTCCCATTTTCTTGTATAAAGAAATAGCAGCTTTATTTTTGAAACTAGTAGTAATATGGAACGCGTTTGCTTTTTTTGATTTCGCAATTTCAATTAATTTTCCTAATATTTGTTTACCATAGCCTTTTTTTTTATATTCTTTTTTAACGAAAAAGTTATGGAGATAAGCGCTTAATCCGTAATGGCCAAATTCTGGGTACATCCATATGTCCCCAAACCCAATTAATTTCCCGTCTTCTTCAGCAACAAGAATCGTATGAAATTCGTGATCGAAACCTTGTATGAGTGTTTTTTTAATCGCGTCTTCATCGATATATAATCCGCTAAAATCCCCTTGGTATATCTCTTCAATAGCTTCTTCAAATAAAATAATTAAATCCACAAGGTCGTCAATATCGCTCTTTTTAGCTTTTCTGATCATTATTAGTCAATGGATTGTGCTTTATTTTTAATGTATTCGGAAAATTTTCATGTGTTCCTTAGAAAAAGATCTGCCATCTATAACACAATTGTTCTCGCTGTCGTTTTTATAAAGAAGCCACGAATTACTCGTCACGATACAATTCTCTAATTTTATGTTATCTCCAATTTTAACATTATCAAATACAATTGAGTTAGATAATTGAACATAATCGCCAATTTCAGAGTTCTCTCCAATATATACATTTGGTCCGATTAAGACATCGTCACCGATTTTGATATTTCCACCTAAGAAAACAGGTTCCATGAATGTTGGGAAATCACCGATGTAATTCTCAACATGGAGACCCTTTAATTCCTTCCTTAGGAAGTCGGAGAACATTTCTTTTAATTTAACTTTGTCAATATCTTTACGATCATTAATAAGGATTTTGATTTTATTAAGTATATTCTCCATTTTCTTAAAGTCCTAAGCTTTGAATTAATTTATCGATATTATTTCCAGTTTTTGCACTTGTTGTAATAACTTCAATATCCGGATTAATAGTTAACGCGTCCCTTTTCATCTTTTCAACATTGGTGCCCAATACTTCTATGAGGTCCATTTTATTAATCACCGCGATGTCCGACATTTTAAAAAGCATAGGGTGCTTTTCAATAACCCATTCTCCTTCAGAAATTGACACTACTGTGA
>JAHQWX010000418.1 GCA_029856375.1 Promethearchaeia archaeon
TCGATCTTACCGAAGACGAGATTAAGAAAAGGTGAGACTCGTGGAAGCCTTACGAGAAAGAAATTAAAAGCAAAGTACTATTAAAATACAGAAATTTAGTCACTTCTGCATCGAAAGGAGCAATTTTAAAATACTGAAAAGATTCTTTGATTTAAATGGAAAAACTTAAGGTTCCTGAACCATATTCTTGTGGACTGATTCTGAGTTACTATTGCAATTGCGAGTGTAAGCAATGCATGTACTTCGGATCACCTAATTGGAGCGCCGACTGGATTAGCGAGAGGGATCTAAAATTAACATTAGAAAAGTTATCGAAAACGATAAAACACTCACCTTATGGCCCGGACGAGGTGAGTTTAAACCACGGTTTGCATTTTACTGGGGGAGAACCATTTTTACGCTACGATCTTCTATTAAAGGGCGTGGAGCTTGCTAACGAGTACAAAATACCATCGACTTTTGTAGAAACGAATTGCTATTGGTGCAAGAACGACGAGATTACAACGAAAAGATTTAAAGAATTGAAAGAAAAAGGATTAAACGGCGTTTTAATCAGCGTCAATCCATTTATGTTAGAATATATTCCTTTCGAAATGACAGAAAGAGCGATAAGAATCTGCAACCAACTATTTGAACGCAACTTAATGGTTTATCAGGCGGGATATTACACGCAATTTAAAAACTTCGAATTTAAAGATACGCTACCACTTGATAATTATAAGCGTTTAGTAAGCTTAGAAGATTTGAAAAGAAGCGTAGAGATACTTCAGATGGGAAGAGCACCGTATAAACTTACAGACTGGTACAATAAATATCCAGCGTCGTATTTTTTTGCTGAATCTTGCGCACCAGAATTGGTGCGAAATTGGCACATTCACGTCGATAACTACGGGAACTACATGCCGGGCTATTGTGGAGGTCTTTCTTGGGGAAAAATTAAAGATATCGATAAGCTTTGCAACAACGGCATTGACTTAGAAGAAAAACTAATTTTGAAAACACTAATATTTTTTGGATTGGAAGATCTCTATGGATTAGCTGCATCAGAATTTGGGTACGAGGAATTAGAAGGTGGATATATATCTAAGTGTCATCTCTGCTTTGATATTAGAAAAGAATTAGTAAAAAAAACTGATAGATTTAAAGAATTAAATCCGAGAGAGTTTTATTTTCACTTATAAAGGACTTATGGTTTTAAAACATTTTTATATTCATAATTAATAAAAGTAATCGTAAACCATACAAATATAAATTATAATTAACTAATTTTTATTTAACTTATCAAGGGAGACGAGGATAATACAGCTAATATTGATGCGGTTCGACAATATAAAGGGTCCGATTATTTCGTATTCAGTTCCGTCCGAAGTTTCTAATAGAAAAGAGGAAGTTCTTAAAAAATTGATGGACATAAGTGAGACGGGATACTTCGAACACACAAATAAAAGTGGAGAAAAATTTACCGCCGCAAACCACACCTTTTATATTAAAAGCGATTGGGGTCGAGGCAATGTAGAGACGCTCATGTTAAGCTTAATAGTTGACGAGGGGCAAAAACCGTCGGTATTTCAGAGCACACTTGAGGAGTATGTTTCCTTTTTTGAAAAGGTAAAAAACCTTTACAAGGGTTTTTATGTGGACTCTAAGCACACAGACACTCAAATTCCAAAATTTAACAAACGAATTATGGCGCTGATAAAGGATTGCTTCGAAGATTGCAGGAAAAACCCAGCGGGTCAAAAACCAGGCATTATGTCGATTCTTGGAATTCAAGCAGTTGGTAAAACTTCTATCTTAAATTGTTTAACGGAAGAAAAATTTAAGCCTAAAGTGAAACCAACCTTGGGAACGCAAATAATTCGGTCGATTGTCGATAATTTTAAATTTAAAATCTACGATGTGGGCGGTCAAGAAAGGTTAAGAAAGAAATGGTTCGCAGTCCCGCCTCCAAACGCTCTGATATACGTAATGGCTGCTTCTGCTAATTCAGACCAGCAAAAAGAGTCGAAAAAAGAATTCGATACAGTAATTAACCACTATTTTGGAAAAAATAGTAAGCAGAAGCTCCCTAAAAATACGCCAGTTTTAATTTTAGCCAACAAAATCGACCTTAACGATAGTTTCACCGAAAAGGACATTAGAAAAATACTTAAACCGGATAAACAACTGAATTTCAAAATTGGTTTATGTTCTGCGCTTGAAGATGTAGGAATTGACGAAAATTTTAAATGGCTCGTGAAAGAGTTTCTGTTCGTTTAATTTTATTGATTCTTTGGAGCTTTTTTGCATTTATGACGAGATAATTGAAGAAAATCCTTCCCACAATATGGACACTTCTCTTTTTGGGGTAATTCAATTGCTGGAACTTTATTTATTTTTTTCTCGAACTTTTTAACCATTTTCGGATTTTGCGCGGTTTTTGCGAGTTTCACCGATTGGGAATAGGATTTATGGGCGTCTTTATATTCTCTTTGCTTTAAATACTCGTCGCCTTCTTTTGCAAATTGCTTTGCCCACTCGATATAGAATTTCTGTAGCACTTTCGTATATTTATTTATTAATCCTTCTTCAGACGCTTCTTTAACTAATTCTATCGCTTGTACATATTGTCTCTCCGTTTCTTCAAAATTCTTTTCGATTC
>JAHQWX010000419.1 GCA_029856375.1 Promethearchaeia archaeon
TCAAAGTTTTTCAAGATAAAATCGATTTAGCAAATCATCATGTTGAAAAAGAAAACTTCATCGATGGGGCTAACATTTTACTTGGTCATTCAAAACTTATGCGAGAGATTGGAGAAGAAGAATTAGCTACTGAAACAATTACTCGCGCCTTAGACATATTCCTTAAAGCTAAATCCATCCAAAATATCATATTATACGCGAGATTGCTAGAAGAGAATCCAAAAAAAAGTTATTTCAATCGTGTTTTGGATCAAATCATCGAATCCATTAAGGTAAATTATTACAAAGAAGGTTATTTAGATGTTGAAAGTAGAATAGAAAGCGTTATTAAGATTTATCGAGGTTTGATGATATATGACGGTTCGAAAAGAATCTCTGAGTTATTTATTACCTTTATCAAAGATTATGCTTTGCATATAATTGAAAACGATCAAAATAAAAAGGGGATAAATCAGAGTTTAAAACTCGTTCAAAAAGCTTTAGATATTTCTTCGTCTTATTTAGATAACGCTGCCCTAAATTTTGACGAAATTTATCGTAATATCGCCGAAACATACATTATACTTAACGATTTAAACCTTGCAAACGCTTACAATCAGAGGATTGAAAATAAAGAATACTCAAAGGTAATTCATAAAAAGATCCAAAAAATAACCTCGAGCAGGAGCGCGTTAAAAGCTGAAAAGGCCCATGAGGCAATGAAAGGTGAATTGCTTAAAGAAAAACTTTCTATATTGAATAAAAAAGCAAAAGAAGCTGCGAATGAGAAAGAAGAACAATTCAAGAATCGAAAAGCCTTAAAAAGAGCTTATTTCCTCAAACCCATCAACTTACTTAGTAAGATGGAATACGAAAAAACGATTGAGGCCTATAAAGAATCAGCAATTCGACTTGGTAAAATTAAAAAGTATAATTTAAGTGCTTTATCGATTGCACTTGCGTGCTTAATTTTAATTAAAGACGATAAATTTGAAGAAATGGCTAAGTTAGTGGCGCAGCTTAGAAAGGAACTGCAAAGCTACGAAAAAATTATCTTTGAAACATTTCCAATCGATATTATCGAATACATAATCGAAATGAAGAAATACGGTGACGAGAAAAGGATTAAGGAAGCGATCGGCTTTATGAAACACCTTCCTTTATTTGATATTGAGAATGTAGTACTTAGCTTATATTTAGGAGAAGATATAGAGGTTTTCAAACCAGAAAAGAAAGTAGAAACGAGAGAGAGAAAAACAAAAGAGGAATTCGAGGAAATAGCCCCAAAAACGCGAACAAAGGATATTTCGGCTAAAAGCACACGCAAAACAAGAGCGGAACGAGCAAAAACATCAATTGATTTAGAACAAAATTTAGCAAAATTAAGTCAAAAAAGAATTGACGCGAAAAGAACAGTTGAGCAAGTGTTTAAAAAAAGGAAAGCGATGAGAAGGAGATATTACGAAGAAATTCTACAATTAATTGAGAATAATTCCTTTGAAGATGCCGCTGATAAATATCTCTCGCTTATTAAAACATTATTTAATAGGAAAGATTTCGAAAACGCATCAATTTTAGTCTTGTTATGGGGTCTTTGCCAATTAAAATCGGATCAACCTCTTCGCTCTATTAAAATGAAATTAGATAGCATTCTCAAACCTTTGGCAATTTCGAGACAATTAATAGAGGATACATTCTACATATTAATGCTTAATTTTTTACTCGAATCAAAATCTACTGGAGACGAAATTCTCCATAAAAAAGGAATGAAACTTCTAGATATTCTCCCTCTATTTGAAGAAGAAAAGATTCTTATAAGCTAAGATCTTAATATTATCTTAATTTTTTCTTTAAGGGAGACCCATAGTGTTAAAAATTGATCCAAAACTTATTACTCCTGAAAATTTTCTTAAGGGAATTGCTTTAGGAGCGAATTTATTAATCAAAAAGATCAAAAAAATTCCCTTTGCTGTAAATTACGATATCACTTGGAATTGTAATTTAAGATGCAGCCATTGTTACTTTTATTCTTCCGCCGAGGAACTTAAAGACGAATCTTTTAATTCAAAAAAGGAATTAACCGATGATGAATGGATAAGAGTTTTTAAATTTCATCACGATTTGGGCGTTAGAAGCGCTGCAATTACTGGTGGGGAACCTACCTTAAGAATGAAATTGCTGCACGAAGCTGTTAAAATATTTCCCTCAGTTCAGATTGCTTCAAATGGAATAATAAAATTACCCGTTTTTAATACTCATAAACAGCCAATTTATTGGGTTAGTTTGGATGGTGATGATGAAACTCATAACTCAATTCGAGGGGCAAAAATATTTGACAAAGTAATTGATAATATTCATAACGACAAACGAGTTCTAATCTCTACAACTATAACATCTTTCAATTATAAAAAGATTGACGGAGCTATAAAGGCAGCATACGAAGCTGGTGTGTCTGGGTTATTCTTTCTCACATATACAGGATATCCAAATGATCCTCTTTTGCTAAAAGGAGAAATTCTAAAGCAGGCAGCAAAAAATGTATTGAGGATTATGAAAGAGTACGGAGATTTTATTCTGATCTCAAAAAAGATGTTAGAACTCTACATAACAATAGAATTTGCAGCACATTGTGTATTTAGATCAGGCGGAGTGAAAAGTTA
>JAHQWX010000420.1 GCA_029856375.1 Promethearchaeia archaeon
ATAACGCTTATATAGAACTTGACACATACATTAATAGGATAAAGAGTAGGCCAATAGAAGAACTAAGACCACCTCCTTCACTATACGATAGGAAAGAGCAGGATTTATAGGAAAGACGCTATTTTAAGCCTTAGCACCACAATATTGACAGAATTTAAGTTTTTTCGAAAATCTTTTGCCGCAACTTTTACAAAGTACTAATTTTTGGTCTAAAATCGTTTTGCATACGCGGAGAAACGCTTTTTCAACATTTTCACCAGTCTTAGCGGAAGTCTCAATAGCTTCTTCACAAAAATTAAAATTTTTGCATACTTCTTGAGATTGTTCTTTCGAAACTTGTCGCTCGTTTACTAGGTCGCACTTTGTGCCAATTAACACTTTAACAATATCGTTTGGATTAGCGTCAATTATTCTCACCCAATTTAGAATATCATCTACGGTTTCTTTTCTAGTAAGGTCGTATAAAATTAAAGCACCAGATGCACCTTGGACATAAGAGGGAAATAACGCGCGGTATTTTTCTTCGCCGCCAAAATCCCAAATGTTCAGTTCAATTTCCTCACCAGTAACCGAAATATGCTTTCTCTTAAACGCAACTCCTATTGTGTCCTTCATGTGCTCATCAAAAATATTATCGCAAAATCTAGCAATTAAAGAACTTTTTCCAACATTTTTTGCGCCAGCTAAAACGATTTTGTATTTTAACATAGGAATTTCAAAAATAATGTAATAAATTGAAATACTCCCATAAATATAAAAAATTTTCCATATAGTTGATAATATTTGGGTGTTAGTCGTTTGCGAAGTTATTAATAATCAACATCATTTATCTCGCTATTTGCGAATAATCTCTTATTCCGCGGTATTCTCTTTTATTAAAAATTTCTTTATTCTTCTCTTTACCAGCTGAAAAAAGTTCCCTCCCTAAAACCCAAGAAAACAATAAAAACGCCTTTCTGGGTCTCAGAAGAGGAGCAACCATTGACGCCAATTCCAAAGAAAAAAGCCGAACCCGAACCAATTACGAAAGAAGAACTGACTCCCGAAGAGATAGCCGAATTAGAAAAAACCGAAAAAGAAATTGCGATAGAAAAGGAAAAATTTATGTGTATTGTGCATAGAGGAAAAATCGTTGGAAACATTTACGTATGCCCCAATTGTCAAGCGATCTATTGTCAAAATTGTGCAAAATCCCTAAAACAAAAAGGAGAGTCTTGTTGGTCTTGCGGGAACGAAATAGAAATCGATGTATCTGAATCAGATGCAAAAAACAACGATGCAATGTAGAAACGTATTCTTTTAAAAAAACCAATTTCACAAAACCTTAATACAAAATACACTGCTGTATTTTAATTTAAATCTCTATTTATTCTAATAATTGCAACTAAATAAAAAAGAAAAATATTTATCCGTACAAAAATTTTAAAACTTTAATAAATAAAAACAATATATTCATAACCAATTTAATTTAATGAATTAATTAATCAAAAAAGAGTGATGAAAAAATGCCTAAAGAAAAACCGCATTTGAATTTAGTCATCATCGGCCACATCGACCACGGGAAATCGACAATGATGGGTCACATGTTGATCCTCGCTGGAGCGGTTTCGGAAAGGGAAGCTCGTGAGTTAGAGAAGTTAGCTAAAGAGCTTGACAGAGAGAGTTGGTCTTACGCTTTCGTCTTTGATAGGTTGAAGGAAGAGCGTGAACGAGGAATTACTATCGACCTCGCGTTCAGAAAATTCGACACAGATAATTATTATTTCACGATCATAGACGCGCCGGGACACGCCGACTTCGTTAAGAACATGATCACCGGAGCTTCTCAAGCCGACGCAGCAATTCTCGTCGTCTCAGGGAAGAAAGGAGAATTCGAAGTTGGAATAGCCGCAAACGGTCAAACTACCGAACACGCATATCTCGCTCAAACTTTAGGGATCAAGCAAGTTGTTGTTGCAGTTAATAAAGCAGACGACCAAACTTGGAACTATTCAGAGGATCGATACAACGAAGTTAAAGCGGGAGTCAGCAATCTCTTAAAAAACATCGGATTCAACGTTAAAAATGTCAACTTTGTCCCAGTCAGCGCAATGAAAGGAGACAATATCATTGAGAAGAGCGATAAAACTCCATGGTACGACGGTCCAACGTTATTTCAAGCGCTCGATAAGTTAACGGTACCTGAGAAGCCACTCGATAAGCCACTTAGATTACCTATCCAAGATGCATATAAAATCAAAGGGACTGGTGTTGTACCAGTAGGGAGGGTAGAGACTGGCGTTATGAAAGTGGGCGATAAAATAATAATCCAACCAACGGGTTTCAAGGGAGAAATTCGCTCCATTGAAATGCATCACGAAGGAATTCAGCAAGCAGAGCCGGGCGACAATGTAGGATTCAGTATTCGAGGTATTACGATGGAAGATGTTCACAGAGGAGATTGTTTAGGTCATCCAAGCAATCCACCGACGGTCATTACAAAAACAGGAAAATTCACCGGACAAGTTATGGTTATTTGGCACCCAACTGCAATAGCTCAAGGATATACGCCCGTAATTCACGCACACACATCCCAAACGGCGTGTAAGTTTCTGAGTCTAGTTAAAAAGGTTGACCAAAAAACAGGTGCTGTA
>JAHQWX010000421.1 GCA_029856375.1 Promethearchaeia archaeon
ATTATCAACACTATAAATAATAATTATTTTCTGTATTAAATACTATAAAATTTGCATTTTTTTTGCTTAATTTGTTAATGATTTGAATTTTGTGTGGATTATGTTGTACTTTTCTAAAGAATTAGAAAACTTCCAACATATCTGAATATCTAGTCAAATCATAAAATATGAACAAAGGTACCCATTTTTTTAAAGATTTATAAATAAAAATAAGGTTGTTTCAAGTAAGAATCTTTTATAAAAGATGTTCTCACAGAAAATTTTAAATCATAAATCTAAATAAGAAGTGCAAAAAAATGATAGGAAAGAGAATTGTAGCTATTTTTGCGTGCGCACTTGTCACAACAATTACTCCAGCTGTTTATCAATATGGTGTAGAGCCACGATTTCAAGGCGCTCAGTGCGATATATCAATTTTAAACCTAGAACTAGAGTCTGCAACACATGAATCAATTACATTTAAAGCCTTTTTACGAGTAGAAAACGACGCCCCGTCAACGGTAATATTAAGCCAATTGAATTTGGATGTCTATTTCTATTCAAGTAATTTAGGGCGTTATCAATTAATAGGAAACTTAACAACAAACCAAGAGTACGCAATACCTGCTGGTCCAAATTCTTACATACAGTCTACAGGTACTGGTGAAAGAACGATAAATCCTCTTAATCCATCGCAAAGAGTTCTTGGATACTTAACCTTCACTCAGGGATCAGGTTTAAGTAGCGGGACCAACGAAGCGATATCAAAATTAATCCAAAAAGGATTTTTAAACATCATTTTAAAAGGACAGGCTAGAGTAGGACCTTTTTCGTTCGCATATGAAAAGCCAAACACATTATCTATAGATTTCTGGGATTCAAATTTCGTCGTATATGATGTTTTACACTACAATCCCATAGTAAAGTCCCCATACGACGATACATGCGTGATAATTCACGCGAAAATGAGAAATCCGTCTGGAATTCCAATCAAAATAGAGGATTATACTATTGACCTTTACGATACTGACGAGAATTTGAGAGCCACTGGAATTAATAATAAAAAAGTAATAGAAGAAAGCAAAGATCCCGACACGGCCGAAACATTTGTTACAGTCGAGGAATGGCTTGGAAGGAATTCGACGATATACCTTAGTAGTAACGAAGGCCAATGGGAGGATATTTTCTTTGGATTTAATTTCACTGATCCAGATTATCCAAATCTCAATAATCCATTTGGTAAAACCAGAGAAAACCTAAATTGGTTTTTCACTAAATTATTGGCAGATAATTCAATCTCTGGAGCTATCTTTAGAGGATCGCTTACGATGGTTCTTGGAGGCTACGATGAGGATGGTAAAGTCGAAGGGATTCGACTCACTATGTCCGAAGCGAGCGAACCTTTTACGCTTTACGATGTTAATTTACATCAACAACACTACGCTGACTACGATGGGCAATCTCCCGTAAGTATGTTAAACGATATGGATATTGGGGAAATACAAACCGATAAAGTCACAATAAACACAGAATCTAAAGACATTACTTTAGATTATAAAGTGAACACAAACATCACTAATCCGTATCGATTTGATTTCAACATTTCGAATTTCGTAACGGATTTCATAAGAATAAATGCAACGATTCCATACCAGGAAAGCGAACATTATTCGTTTGCAAGCGGCGAATACGCAACAACGATACCTATTGCACGCGCAACTCGAACACAAGGGGTAACCATTAGTCCAACAATAACCCAATTAACCTTAGACTTATCTACTAAATATAACACTGACGATTTCATTGAAAACTCTGGCGTGGGTAAGGTTTTAACGGACTTAGATGTCGACCCACAAGCAATGAATTTAACGAATCCATTTTGGCTAATGGGGCCCGAGGGGAAAGACATCAATCCATTAGAGGTAATTCAATACATCGTTGAGCGAGAGGTTGATCCGCTGGTCATATTAGAGCATGTGAATAACACCAAAGTCTTTTACACGGGAATGGAGGCATACTTTCCACTTCAATGTATGCATTTTGGAAATAATATGTCGAGGGATATTAGCGCGGATGTAGCCGATCAAGCGCCCGCGTTCTCCGATATGCCGTATATTGATACAGATGGATCCAGCGGAGATGGCGAAAAATTTAGGCTAGTTGATAAGGGTTATTACGCAATTCCCGATTACCTCAATTCGACTGAAGACTGGGATGATTATGCTGGTAATGACCCAGCTTATGCAGCAAACCAAAGCCTATACATAAATCAATACGATTTTGCGGCACGCTACGATCCTGGCTCTGATTACGGATGGGGTAATTTTCCATACGACAACGACTTACCCAGTGATGGCGCTGATGGAACGTTCAGAGGTGCGATATTAGAGCATCGCACTCGATCTGGGAGCCTAGATAATACCGATGGACTTTTATGGAGAATCTACCAAGCTCACGATTCAGGCGTTTACATTGGAGATTGGGGTTATATGTACGATTGGGAGTTTGACGGCGATAGAAATTATTTCATTGGCATCAATGTTACCGCGGGGGAACAGGTAATGTTTTCACAGAACTTTACGCTAGATACAACCATTCTTGACAACGAAACTGTTGAAATAACTAACGCTACTCTAAGTTTATCCTATAGG
>JAHQWX010000422.1 GCA_029856375.1 Promethearchaeia archaeon
GTCATCAACAGAATCGTCCATATCGCCTTCTCGTTCTTCAACAATAATGATATCGTCTTCTTGTTCAATAGATAAAACGGTGATTTTCTCATCTTCTTCCGGTTTCTGGCTGAAAGGAAAATTCAAGTAATCGGGAATGACAAAATCTTTACTATTAATGAGTTGTCTCCGAAGTTTTGCATCGACCAAAGTAGAGGTATATTCTGGGATCAATTCGTTGTTCACAGCGCGGATATGCTTAAGCAAGTCCGCAGCTTGATATTGTAAGGGATTATTGTCATCGGTTAAAATTTTAAAAACGCGATCGATAGTGAAAGTAATTTTCTTTAACTCGTCTGTTTTAACGTATTTATTGAACTGTTTTGCTAAATGTAAGATTGGATCTTCCCAACTATCTTTTATTATTATATAATTCGTCAAAACTGGAGTTTCCTTTAAAAATTACTTATAAAATAATCTAAAATAGCTTTTAATATTAAATTTATGGAATACTCGTGGATTTCAAAAAAAATTTATAAAAAAGCGCTCACTTAGATTACTAACAATGGAGTTTGAAATTGTTGATAAAACGCCCATTTTTCAAGCGTTTTCTGAGCTTGGAAAAAGGATTTTTTTACCGGATGGTATTTTTTATTGGTCGGGAAGAGCAAAAAAAGAAGCTGATATTATCGGTACAATTGGGAGTGCTTTTGGTTTTGAGAAGGATTTCATTGATGGTGGAGAAGAACGATGGGTTCCGTGTTATTTGAAAGACATCAAGCAATTTTTTAACGCAGATGTCACCAATATTGTTCCATACGCTTCAATACCGGGCTTAATTGAGAATAGAAAAAAATGGAAGGATTGGGTCATAAAAAAGTCGCAATTCATAGATAGATATAGAAATAAGAAGGAAATTTTTGAGAAATTCTTGACTTTACCGTTTTTAACACCTGGAATTACATTTGGGATTTATACCTGCTGCAGTATGTTTTTAAATAGAGGCGAATTCATCATTTCGCCCGATAAGAGGTGGGGAAACTATGATAATATAATTGAAAAAAATCTAGGAGCGAAAATACAGTCGTTTACTTTCTTTAAAGACGAAAAAATCGACATAGAAAGCTTAAAAAAGGCAATAAAGGAAGTAAGTAAAACTCAAGATAAAATTGTCTTGCTATTAAACTTTCCAAACAATCCTACGGGATACATTCCTACAAAAAGCGAAGCAGCCGAATTAATTACTTTGTTCAAAAATACAGCTGAGACGCTCCAGAAACCAATCGTAATAATTTGCGACGACGCTTACGAGGGGTATCCATACGATCCTGAAGGAATAGAGATCTCTTTGTTTTACGATCTAATTGATTTGGACGAAAATATCATTCCAATTAAGCTAGACGGAATTACAAAGGAGTTGCTAATGTATGGCGGCAGAATTGGCGCGATCACTATCGGATTACACAAAAAATGGTTTGTGAGCGATTCAGATTTAGAAAAGTGCAAGGCTGAGTTAGAAAACAAGTTTTCCGGATTTATTAGAAGTACAGTCTCGAACTCAAACATCTTTTATCAGACAGTTTTGAACGCGCTATTATCAGAAGAAAAAATCGAATTAACTCTGCAAAATCGAAAGAAAGTAGAAGATATGCTTAAGGATAGATATAAATTAATAAATAGCGAATTGAAAAAAATTGATTCAGATGAGATTTCAATAGATCCTAACAGAGGTGGGTTCTTTTTATTTGTAAATCTAAGAACAATTAAAGCTACGGAATTTGCAGACCTTCTGCTAAGAAAGTATAGAGTAGGCGTCATTCCAATAGAAAAGCCACAACTTGGAATTAACGGATTTAGGATTGCCTATTGTTCTATCGACATCGAAAAAATTCCAGAATTGGTTTCAAGAATACAAGAAGCTTTAAAGGAATATAATTAATTGTAATTTTTTTCCTTATTTTAATTGTCTTTTACATCGAGATTTTTTTTATACAATAGAATTTTATAAATAGATTTGATATTAATTTATATATAAAAAATATCTTTAGAAAGATATAAAGAAAATTTTGTGAATTGGCATGAAAATTTACATGATTAATAAGGGTGAGTTGCAAGAGATTGGAAAGCCAATCTTCTCAACTGGTGACGCTTATTTAGTAGATGACGAAAAAATTATTTATATATGGCTTGGTAAGGCTTGTTCGGTAGATGAAAAAACAGTAGGAGCGGCGAAAGCTAGAGAATTAGACGAGAGTAGGGGCGGAGCAGCAAAGATAATCACGCTAGACCAAGATCAAGAGACCAATGAGTTTCTTCAGTTGGTTGGAGGCATGAGAATCGTAGAAAAAAATATAGCGAAAACAATGCTAGTTGATGTAAAAACCGGCGATTGGTCTGGTGCAGGAGAACATATAAAAGCTTTATACAGGGTTTCTGCCGAAGAATTTGAAGATATTAACGCAATGAAGTTTGTCCAAGTTCCGTTTAAAAAAGAAAGCCTTGATTCTGAAGATTGTTTTATAGCCGATTTGGGCGATAAAATCTACATTTGGCAGGGAGGCGCGTGTAGCGTAAGAGAGAAGGTTAAAGCAGGTCAATGGGCCAGAAATTTTGACGCAGAGAGAGCTGGAGCGCAAAACGAGGTGA
>JAHQWX010000423.1 GCA_029856375.1 Promethearchaeia archaeon
ATCGAAACTGCAGGAGCAGGAGTTGATATCGTAGAAGGCGATATATCGTTTCGATGTAATTACTGCACAATAGACGACAAATTCAACATCCTAAATAGGACTGCTGGATACCCTCAAGACGGATTGGATCAGTTAGAGAAAGAAATTAACGAGAAAGTGAAGCTGTCTCACTCTTTGGTGAAATTCCTTTTTAAAAACTCTCAAAGTTATAGGTGCGTTTTACATTTTAGGGGGATTGGAATTAATTCTAATGTGTCCGATATGGATCCAAGCTACGATGTACAGATTGGACCCGAAGATAATATCGAAAACGAACAACAAGCAAAGAGTAAAATAATTTGGGCTAAACCTCTCAATCCTAAAGACATTTTTGCGAGAAATATGGCCGAATTGATGAACGAATTCACAGTAAAAAGCCACGAAGTCTTGGAGAAAAGCGAGGTAAACCAAGTTCGCAAGGAGAAGGGTTTACCACTTATCAACGGTATAATGATTCGTGGAGGCGGCGGAACTCCAAATCTTTCAAACTTTAAGGAAAAGTGGGGGATTGACGGAGCGTGCGTATCCGGTATTGGATTAATTAAAGGTTTATGTAGGTTAATGTACATGTACGCGCCCGACATTCCCGGTGCAACGGGTTTTATCGACACGGATTACGAAGGAAAAGCAGATTACGCGCTAAAGCTTCTGTCTGAGGGTTATGATTTTATATTGGTACATGTTGAGGGGATTGACGAAGTTGCACATGATGGATTAGTAAAAGAGAAAATTAAAGCGATTGAAGACACCTCGGAAAGATTAGTCAAAAAATTGTACGAAAATTGTCCCAACCACACGATTATATGCGTTCTTTCGGACCATACGACTCCCGTGGAGAAAGGCGACCATTCTGGCGAACCGTGCCCAATTTTAATTTGGTCAAACGATGGGTGCGTGAGAGCCGATGATGTCGGTAAATTCTCGGAAATGCAATTTCATAAAGGGGGATTAGGAAGATTTTTAGGAAAACAAATTATTCCAACGCTCGTAGATTATATGGGTTATGCTAAAAAGTTTGGCGCATAATTTAATGTGATCTAATATTTAAAATTATAAAAAATATGAATTAATTGGTGAAGAAATATGTTATTACATCCAAAAAAGCAAAATCGTGAATATTCAGACGAAAAAACCGAAGAAATCATGGAAAAAACCATAGAGTTTTTTGAGAATAAGGGTTTAAAAAAAATTAAGGAAGATGATCACGAGAGGGTATGGTATTCAGATTTTTTAGATTTTATTAAAAAAGAAAAAATATTTGCGACGCTATTAACTCCATCTGGCTATGGAGCTGAAGATTCTCGCTGGGATACATGGCGAATAAATCAATTTAACGAAATACTGGCATTTTATGGATTGGGTTATTGGTATACTTGGCAAGTATCGATCTTGGGACTTGGTCCCATATGGATGAGTAAAAACGAGGCAATTAAGAATAAAACCGCTCAACTATTGCAAGACGGTGGAATCTTTGCCTTTGGTCTCTCTGAAAAGGAACACGGTGCGGACATCTACTCAAGCGAGATGGCCTTAATTCCACGGGAAGATGGCACTTATGTTGCGAGAGGGAGCAAGTATTACATAGGAAATGGAAATAAAGCTGCGTTGGTTTCCACTTTTGGAGTGTTTTCAGATGGTGGAGACCCGAACGACGAAAAATATGGAAAATATGTGTTTTTCACGGTCGATTCGCAACGAAAAAAGGAATATGAGCTGTTGAAAAATATAATTGCTACTCAATGCTATGTTGCTGAGTACGCTCTTCACGATTATCCAATAACTGAGACCGACATCTTAGCCAAAGGTAGAGACGCGTGGGATGCCACATTAAATACAGTAAATGTCGGTAAGGTTAATCTCGGTTGGGCATCAATTGGTATTTGTACTCACGCTTTTTACGAAGCAATTAACCACGCAGCCCATCGGAGGCTTTTCGATCATTATATTACGGATTTCACTCATATTCAATCGTTTTTTGTTGACGCCTATTGTCGTCTGTTGGGAATGAAGCTCTTTGCACTTAGGGGCGCTGATTATATGCGGGCAGCTTCTCCCCAAGACAGGCGCTATCTTCTCTACAATCCAATGGTTAAAATGAAAGTAACTACAGAAGGGGAGAATGTAATAAATCTTTTGTGGGATATCATAGCCGCGAAAGGTTTCGAGTACGATACGTATTTCGAAATGGCTGCAAGAGATATAAGAGCCTTACCAAAACTCGAAGGAACCGTTCACGTAAACATGGCACTAATAATAAAATTTATGCCAAATTATTTCTTTAAACCAAAGGAATATCCAGAGGTACCGAAAAGAAACGATGTAAGCGACGATACTTTCCTTTTTAATCAAGGTCAAACCAAAGGTCTTACCGAAATTCAATTTCACGATTACAATATAGCATACAATAGCGTAGATCTACCGAATGTGAATATTTTTAAGGAACAAATAAATGTATTCAAGGAATTCATGATGAAAGCGACTCCAACTATGAAACAAGCGAAAGATATCGATTTTGTTCTGTTAGGCGGTGAACTCTTCACTCTGGTTGTGTATGGACAGCTGTTACTCGAGAACGCGAGAATTTAT
>JAHQWX010000424.1 GCA_029856375.1 Promethearchaeia archaeon
CAACGCGTTGGGATAAGCCAGGAAGGTGAATATCGCTCGAATAAGCTATTGCTTCGTTTAAGGGTTTAATACTGGAGAAATTTAAATCGGTTTTAATTTCCAGCTTTTTTTGTGCGATTGATTCACTTAAAATATCAGAATTTAAACCAATAAAAGAACCATTTGGACCTTGATTCTGTAAATCCCCGACAGCCCCGATAATCGCTAATGGAGATAAATCAGAATTTAACGAATTCATGTTCTTTGCAAAAAGATAACAGATTCCTGCGCTTGATATTTCAATGCTACCCTCGATTCCAGCGAAATAGGGATTAATATGGTAAGGTAAGCTTCTCTCCTTTAATTTTTTAATTTCCTCTCTCATGTCTTTATTTTCGATTTGTTGCGGGAGATGGTGATCTAATATTACATATTGGCCATTTTGGATGTGTTTCTCAATTTCATGGCATTGTCCACTTCCAAAGTCTGAAAATATAATGAAACTTTGCGTTTTTTCAGAATTACTTGAAATTTTCTCAATGCCTACTTTGTCTAATTGCTTCAGGATTTTTACATGATAAGGAATTTTCTGTCGAAAGAGAGCGGATGAGAGTATGGCGCCAGAACATAATCCATCAGTGTCATAGTGAGTGAATATTCTGATCGGAAAGCTCTCTTGCGTTAAATTTTTAAAGAAAGACTGCACGCAATCGTTGATTTGTGCTTCAAATTCTTCTTTAGGATTTTGCTTACTCATTATCAAAGATAAATAATTAAATAATATTCAAGAATAAAATATAAAATAACAAATTAAAATATCTTCAAGAATATATTAATAAATACTTAAAAACTAATATATTGTTCTAAAAGGTGAAATTTAATGGCAAATTTAAGTGTGAATAAGTTAGCGTTAGAAATTGTGAATAAAGTTATAGCAAACAAAGAAATCCTAAAAGTTACTGTCGACAAATTATCTAATGGGGCAACTTTAATCGATTTTAGCAAGGGTTCGTATGGAGCAGGCAAATTCCTAGGCGAGATATGTTTGGGAGGTCTTGGAAAGGTCCATTTTACAACATACAAGGTTGATCAACATTATCTTCCTGCAGTGAATGTAAATTCATCCGAACCTATAGTTGCGTGTATGGCATCACAATTCGCGGGGTGGTCAGTAAAACTTAAAAAAGAAGTAGAGAAAGATGGAGAAATCAAGAAAAAAACCGTCTTTGATTCATTGGGTTCTGGACCAGCAAGAGCACTTTCTAGAGTCGAAAAAGAGCTCTACGAAGAACTTGGGTATAAAGACGAGGCTGATGTAGCAATATTAGTATTTGAAACTGCAAAATTGCCAAACGAAGAAGTTATGGAGATGGTTGCAAGTAAATGCGGAGTAAGCCCAATTAATACATACGCATGTTGTGCACCAACGGCATGTTTGAGTGGATCGATTCAAGTCGCAGCGAGAATTGTTGAAACAGGTATCCATAAACTTCACGAGTTGCACTTTCCGTTAGAAGTTATTAAATATGGATTCGGAACGACAACGATTGCCCCAATTGCTAAGGACGATTTTCAAGCGATGGGAACGACAAACGATTCTTTAATCGCCGCTGGAATGGTTTACTATACAATTGAAGCAGAAAAAGATAAGCAAGAAGAATTATGGGAATTAATAAAAAAAGCTCCCGCAAGTACCTCTTCGAGCTACGGCAAACCGTTTATTGAGACATTTAAGGAAGTTGATTATAAATTTTACGATATTGATCCTGGTCTTTTTGCACCAGCATTATATACTGTAAACAACGCAAAAACGGGAAAAACGATCACAACTGGAAATTTAAATCACGATCTTCTTAAATTATCGTATGGTTTGTCCTAAATTTAAAAAAACAAATAAATCCTACTTTTCTTTTTTCCTTTCTAAGATTTTGAAACAAGTGTTTTGACAAAAAATTAGATATTTGTTAATTCTTCTTCGTATTTCTGAACCTCAAACAGCGAGATGTCTTTATCAATTTTTATCTCCTTTTTTATTCCAAGATATGCACAAGCAAGTCTTGTAGCAGCGACTATTTCGGCCTTTTTAAGAGTGGTTGAATACTCTTCGTCGCCATATTGATTTGCTCTCTCTCTTTTCATTTTGTATAAAAGAGAAGAGATTTTATCGGCCACCTTAAAAGATAATTGATTTTTCACCACTATTCGAGTTATGTTATTTACATCAAAATAATTCAAATTCTCGTAATTAGCTCTTACATATCCCTTTAAATTATCCGAATTTCTTTCGCACTCAATTCCTGTCCAGTCGAATAAAGACAATTTCCTCCTGAAATAAATCATTTCCCAGTTTATTCCTAATTCTTGAAGGAATTGATATAATAACTCGTCGTCGAATTTTTTCGCTTCTATTATAACATAGAGTTGGAGCCCATAATACTTATGCACTTCTTGTAAATAATAACCTCTCTGTTGCATTGAAGCTAAGACCTTCAGTTTAATCGACGAAATATTTGGAGAAAGATTCTTCTTTTGGCAGACTAAATATATTACATTGCCCTCTTCGTTTATGTATTGGCGATTTAAAAATCCAATTATACTCTCTTTATTTTCTTGAATAAATTCCATAAGTCCATTTAGCGTGGG
>JAHQWX010000425.1 GCA_029856375.1 Promethearchaeia archaeon
ACTTTCCATATCCTGTAATGGAATGGGATTAAATGTCCATTCCCAGGCACTGCAGTAATAAAATCCCATTTTCATTCCTTTTTCTTTCACAGCTTTTGTTAATTCTCCGACGATGTCTCGAGGCGAATTGTAATTTTCTTTATTCGGATTTGGCTGTTTTGTAGGCCACAATATGAAGCCATCACAGTGTCTCGTGACGAGGACTACATATCTGGCACCGATTTGCTTGAATAAACCTGCCATTTCATCTGGATTCCATTTTTTTACGGCTTCGTTAAACATTGGGACGAAATCATCGTAAGAAAAATCTTTGCCGTAAGTTTCTTCGTGATATTTTTGAGTAGGACTTCCTTCAATTTTCATGGTGTTTAAATACCATTCAGCGTAAGGATTGTTTTTTAGGTGGTGCTCTACCCCTTTTGCCATGCTTTCCATCAAATCTCTTTTAGTAATAGCAAAGGCGGGAACAGAGAAAAGCCCCCAATGAATGAAGATTCCTAGTTTCGCGTCGTGAAACCATTCGGGGACCTTGTGCTTGCTGATAGACTCGATATCAGGTGTATATTTCGTTTTTCTTCACATCTTCTTTTAATTATTATTATTTCAGTTTTTTGCTGTATCGAAAAGAATTTCAACATTTTCGGGTGCGATATCTGGGAGGATCGCTTCGTGACTGGGAGAGATTATTAATCCGGTTGGAAAAATTTTCTTTAGTTCGCGAATCCTCTCTCTAACTTGATTAGGGTTTCCAAAGACTAATAATTTTTGATGATCCACTCCCCCGCAAAACGATACTTTTTCTCCATAATGTTTTTTTAATTTTTTTGGTTCCATATCTGTTGCGAGCGCTTGGATGGGATGGATGGCGTCCACACCCAAATCTATAAATTCGGGGATTGCTTCAAAAATTGAGCCACAAGAATGATAGATAACTTTTAACCCATAACTTTTAGCTTGATCGACGAGCTTTCTCGCACCAGGCATGGCAAATCTTCTTATATTCTCAGGCGAAACCATCAACCGTTTTTGTCCTCCAAAGTCGTTACCAATTAAAACCGCATCAAGCATACCTTTAGTTGCCTCGTAAAAGATTTTATTAGCTTTAAGATAAAATTCAATAATTCTATTATGTACAGCATTAAATATATCTGGATGTCTAAGCATTTTAACCAAAGCTGTTGACATCCCAAATGCGGAATAAATATCTTGGAAATGGGCAGACCATAGAACTCCCATTATTGGATAACCTTCTGGAACCTCTTCAATAATTTCTCTACATTCTTCAGGGTTTATATGTTCTGCTGGATTAGGCCAATCAAAAGCATCAATATCATCTTTTAGAGGATCTATATAATCTTCAAAAAATCCGGGTGCTGTTAAGGTTCTATGATCCATATCTTGCCCTTTCTTCGGAAAATCAAACGCCATGGCAATATGATTATTGGGGGGATGATTATAAGGAACATCTACTTCCCAAATATCAGAACCAATTTTTAATTTCAATTCTCGAAGATCAGAAACCTTAAAATGTTTAAATAAATTTTCTAATGCTGCAGGAACAGGCATTCCAAGCCAACAAGCTGGCCTATCAACAGGTTTTCTCTCTATTGTAGCAAAAAATCTTTCTTTATGATCCAACCATTATCACTCAAAAAAAATTAATTATTGCTATCTTGGTTTAAATTAATCTTAAATGAAATTGCGGGAGTATCTTCAATATTATTAGGTAAATTAATAATTAAATTATCTTTTTCTTTTTTCCAGCTTAAATTTTCCTTTTTACCAAGAATATTAACCCTGGAAATCTCCTCTAAATTAAGATTTTCTATAGTTATTGTATTAGTTTGTGGTTTACCCATTAATATTACAAATAAAGTATCATTTTTATGGGTATATCTCACGGCTGTACCTTCTATAGTCATCCCTTCGGCATGCTCCCAAGGTCTACTTCCAAATATAGCTTCCCCATTAATATCTAACCACTTACCAAGGTCTAATAACACTTTTTTTTGAATTTCTGGAATTTTTCCATTAGCCATGGGCCCTATATTCAGTAAAAGATTACCATTTTTGCTAACTATATCAATTAACATTAATATTAACTCTTCTGATGTTATATAATCCTCCTCAGATTCGAATTTGTTATAACCAAAAGAATTGCCGATTCCTCTACACACTTCCCATTTTTTTTTCTTAGTTTTTTTAAACACTGTATATTCTGGAGTTATAAAGTCGCAGTGAGCTAATTTAGTAAATTTTTTTCCATCAGGTAAAATTTGTTTCCATCTATCATTTACAACTCCATCGGGAATTTTGTTATAAAAATACGCAAAAATTTCAAGAACATCAGTTCCAGGAGGATATCCCATATCCGCCCAGAGTATGGAGGGTTCATATCTATCAATTAATTCATAAATATGTGTATTTACATATTCTGTATATTTGGGAGGATTTATATAATTTTCAAGGAAGCTCGCGGCATCTTTAATTGGATTCAGATTGAATGACCAATCCCAAGCTGTAGAATAATAGAAACCCATTTTTAAACCAATTTTTTTAACTGCTTCAGTTAATTCTCCTACAATATCTCTACTAGCAATATAGCTCTTTTTGTTGGGAT
>JAHQWX010000426.1 GCA_029856375.1 Promethearchaeia archaeon
AATTCTTTTAACTCTTTCTCTAAGTCAGTAATTCGCTGATCTCCTTCTGCAACTGTAGGCAGTGATATACCGGTTTCAACTGAAATTTCAGCATCTATCTCGCTTAAGGTGTTTTTGACCTCCTCGTTTGACACAGCAGTATCAACGGTAATATTTTCAATTCCGTCGCTCGCAATCTCTTCTGTTACTTGGAAATCTTCGATCGCAAGATCAATGTCTTTAATGGTTTCTGTTAATTCTGGGATGGAGATCTGCGCTTTTAATCCCGTAACGGAAGTCGCGATCGAAGACACGATACCGGTTACATCACGAATTGCTGTAGCCTGTTCGAGTTTGAATTGTAATCCTTCGAGATTAAGCCGAAAAGTCTCGATACCTTTTGACCATTTTTTAAATTGTAAATATCCCCTAGCTTGCACTTCGGAGCCTTTCATATCGCCCTCTCTTCGAAGATTTACTGCCTTAGTCCTAGCTTGTTTTGCCTTCTGGTCTAATTTTCTAGCTTGCCGTTCTAACCGTTTATTGAATATTTTTAATTTGACAGTTACAGATCTAACATCTTTATCTTTAGATCTTCCTCCGCTGAGCCAGCCAGCCATGTTTTTCAAAAAGCCCATTCTTAATTCATCTCGAATACTTAAGTTTATTATACTAATGAGTTATATATAAGCATATAAAATTAAAATATTTATGTTTAATGTAGACCATTTGTTTTAATTTAATTGTGTGATTTCTAATAAATAATAAGCAATCGGGAGTAAAAAATTAATGTCTTCGTTAGATTCAAAATTATTTTCATTTGCTATGAAAGAAGCAAAAGAAGCAGTAGAGTTTGATAAAAGAAGAGAGTATCAAAAAGCGATTAATAAATATAGTAGAGCCGCTGAAATACTCATTCAATTCGCAAAATTTAACAAAAATCCAAATTTGCAGAAGCTGTGTCAAGAAAAAATTCAGGAATATGTGTCTCGTGCGAAACTATTAAAAGCTCATTTAAAGCCCGGATTAAAAAGGAAAATTACCAAGGTAAAACCTACATCAAAAAAAGGAGTAGAAGCAAAAGCTGCGGAGGGAGCTGAAGCTGAGGAAGAATTAACTGAAGAACAATTGGAACTCAGAGAAGCAATTTCTGGAACAATTATCACCGACCCACCGGATGTAAACTGGGAAGATATTGCTGGATTAAAAGATTGCAAACAAGCTCTACGAGAAGCTATAGTCTTGCCAATAATGAGACCAGAATTATTTACTGGAGCTAGAAGACCTTGGTCCGGTATACTTTTATATGGTCCTCCAGGATGTGGAAAAACTTTACTCGCTCAAGCCGCTGCCAATGAGTGCGAAGCAACATTCTTTGCTGCGTCTGCGGCGGAAATGCTTTCAAAATGGCTTGGTGAAAGCGAGAAATTAATAAGCTCGCTATTCAAATTAGCAAGAATAGAAGCTCCTAGCTTAATTTTCTTTGATGAAATCGATTCAATCGCAACTGTTAGGGGACAAGGTTCAGAAAGTGGTGGAGAGAGGAGGATCAAAACGCAAATGTTAAGTGAAATTCAGGGTATTAAATCGAAAGCTGAAAAAGTCTTATTAATTCTAGGGGCTACAAATCGACCGTGGGACATCGATAGCGCAATGTTGAGAAGGTTCGAAAAAAGAATCTATGTTCCTTTACCAGATAGAGAAGCGAGAAAGGCTATTTACAAGATTCATACAGCTGGTATTAATCTCGCATTAGGTGATGCAGATTTCGAAGATTTAGCACAAAGATCTGAGGGATTTTCGGGCTCTGACATCGCAAATGTATGTAGAGAAGTCATAATGCGCCCGATAAGAGAACTAGATATGAAGGGATTACTATCCGCAGAGGGAGAAGATGTCAAGGTAAGAGATGTAAATATGAATGATTTTAACGAAACCATGAAAAAAGCTAAACCTATTGTTTCCGAAAAGGAAATTAAACGCTATGACGATTGGCGAGATGAATTTGGTCAATAAGATCTATTAGGTGGAAAATTGAACCGTGGAAAAACAAAGAGTTAAAGAAGTTAAGGCGGAAGCGAAAGTTGAAATCGATAAATCTATCGAAGAGCTAAGAAAAGAATTAGAAATCTTAAAAAAACGAAAAGCTGAACAATTAAAGCAACAAAAAGAAAAAGTAGAAGAAGAATCAGTTGAGACAATAGACTTAGACAATATCGAAGAAAGATTAGACGAAATTGAAGATTTTCTTGACGAGAATATAAAAAGTACTGAATCAGAAGAAATTAATTTAACGGATATCGCTACAGAGCTTGAATCAATAAAAACTCAGATTATTCCTAAGCCAGAAGTCGTTATTGAAGAAACTCCATACGAGAAATTGTTAAAAGAACATACATGGCTTGAGGAGGCTCGATACGAATACATGTATTCTGCTCCCACAAAGAAGAAAAACGCAAAAGATTACGAGTCTTGGATTGACGAGTGGAGTAAAATTATATACGACTATGCGCGTTTATCTGTGTTACATGTCCTTTATCTTCGGAAATTGAACGCTGAAAAACCTTTTAGTAAGCTAGAAAACAGAGATGGGGCAATAGCTGCAATTGCGCAAAAATTAGTCGAGCAAAACATTGGTG
>JAHQWX010000427.1 GCA_029856375.1 Promethearchaeia archaeon
TAGCTTTATTTAACATACTTTCAAGATTTGTAACTTTTGTTGTATATTCTTTAACATATTCTTCTAGTTTTGTCTTATCAGTTGTTAATTTAGCTAATTGAATGTCTGTATACAACTTTTCTTCTTTAATTTGATCTAAAGACCTTCTTGCTATAGATTTTCTTTCTGTAAGTTCGGTTAAACTCCTTTCACGCCCCGATAATTTCTCTTTAGTTTCATTTTCGACTTCAATTCGAGCGTTTTTCGAATAAGGCATAGGAAACCAGCAATTGAAACCCTTACCGTCTTCAGGACCCATAGATAAGGGCAAACTCCAGAAATTTAGCGTTTTTGCGTGTCCAATTCCGAAGAAATCACCAATTGGTACTTCAACAGACGGATTTTCTTCGCCATCCCACCACATTCGAATCATAGCTTGTCTTAAAAAGTTGGGAATTCCAGAAGCGAGAGTCATCCATATGTGTTTTATGACACCAGATCCTTCGATGTTACATAGTTCCAACTTCCTACCTACATCTACCATTTTTAAATCAATGTTTCCGCCCGATAGATCGTAACTCGAAATTCGCTTCCTTTTAACATCTTTTCTAATTAACGCGATATTTTCTAACGAATTTTTTCCGAAATTCATTTTAAACATCTAAGAAATTCATTTAATAATGTAAATATTGAGATTGATGCATAAAAAGATTAAAAAAAAATAAAAAAAATAAATCCAAGAAGGTTAAATTAATAATCTACATCCATAAAAATCTCTAATTTTTCTAAATCTGACATGCTTCCCTTGGGTTTGAGCGTACCTTCCATAAATGCTTCCATGGGGTCCACATCTCCCGTTGAGATACCTAAAAATAAGTCGGACTCTACTTCTAGCGACATGTCTGCATTTTCGTCGAACCCATCCTCAACCCGAGCTTTCTGATTTTCGAAAACTAATTTTACTTTAGCATCAATGTCAGGAAAAACAAATTGCATCGTTTTATTGTAGCCTTCAAATTCTTCCGCAATCTCGGGATCGTCTAACAGCGAAGCCCATTTATTTAAGGCATCTTTAAGTTGTTCTATTGTAGCCATAAAACCATCACCAAAAATTCTTAATTTTTTATTCTAGGAATATTTCAGCTTAATTATTAAAAAAGTTATGGGAAGCCTATTGAAAGATGAGTTGGACAAAAAAATGGATTTTTAAATTTGGGAATTAGAAGGTTAGGTTTTAGAGATTTCATCATTACAACTTGAGCGGGAAATTGGATTAGCCCAATGTTTTTAACAGCTCTCCTTAGTTCTAAGTTTCTCTTACTACAAGTGTAAAGTAATAAACCTTGGCTTCGATATACCGCTGCTTTTAATAGCTTATCGAACAAATAAATATAGCCTAAATGTAGATCTCTCTTATTTGGAAATTTCTTTTTATCGAGAAATACTTGATTTACAATACCAAAAGTTATTCCTATTCTTAATCCCAAGCTAGTATAATCAGTATCCGTCATAACGCCACCTCCTATAATCTCGTCATTTCTTCTAATTATTATGTATGTTGGTTCCCGTTCCTTGTTTGGAACCTCAATTCTCATCCATCGATATTGCTTCTTTGCGTATGGATAGAATCCCTCGTTATAATTAGGAAAAATTCGATTAATAGCGTCCATAACTTCCCAATGCTTCTTGTTTCTGACGATTTCGTAGGAAAAATCCTTAAAAAAATCGGTATATTTAATTCTCAGTCTATTTAAAAACCGAGAGAAATGATTCATTGTAAAAAAAATCGGAAGCAATCCAAATGTAGCAGGGATTTGTTTAATCAATTTAAAAGGGTAGGGAAAGCCAATAACATATATATTTGTATCAATTATTGCATAACCCAACTTAGAATATAATTTTTCTGTTTGAAAAGAATCTGGGGCTGATGTGAGTGCTGAGAAATCACAATCTCGCGATTTGAAATAATCCAATGCAACTTCCATTAATTTTAAACCTATTCCCTTCCGCATATAAAGTGGATCTACGCATATATCGTTAATTTCGCCAAGCAAATATTCGTTCCCATTAATTATTGCTTTTTCTATCCGGTTTGCGCAATTTAATCCTACAATTCTCTTTCTATCGATATCTTCGGCAATTTGAATCATCTCGGGCTCAAAATCAGGATCACATGGATACCGCCAATGCCAAAAAGATGGCGTATAAATATGAGAAAAATTGCCTGTTTGAAAAGATTTTATGAATAATTTTGCGCAGCCTTCTTCATCGCCCGGTTCGTAATGCCGATATATAATACTATCCATTTTTTCTTCAATATATCCTAATTTCTTAATTTAATTATATTTTATGGCACTCCAAATGTAGAGTATGTTTGACTTAAAAATGGTTTTTCAAATTTAGGTATTGGGAGGTTTTTTTCATACTCCTCATCATAATTGTACCAATAGGGAGTTGGAAAAGACCTAAACTTCGATAAGATCTCTTTAAATCGTAATCTCGCTTACTAAAGAGGTGAAGAAATAGTCCTTGCCTGCGAGATACCGCTGCTTTAAATATCTTGTCGAAAAGGTACAAATAACCTAAATGTTGATCTCTTTTATTTAGAAATATCGATTTATCCAGAAAAATATGA
>JAHQWX010000428.1 GCA_029856375.1 Promethearchaeia archaeon
CTCGGGGAGATTTACATCAACAACGGTACTATACCAATTTCCGTTGGTACCACCGTTTAGAAAAAGTCCAATCATCATTAACACAAGCATAAGAATTACATTGGGATCTGAGAGAATTTCCCCCAGAGAAGCCCCATCTGGTACCGAAAAAGGAATCAAAAGGGCAATGTAAACGAAGGGAATGGGAGCAACATTTCCAATTAGCGCGATTATTACTCGAGCTTTTTTATACCCTTTTTTAAATAACATATCTCCTAAAATCCCACCAAATACTACGGTTCCTATTAAGGTACTAAGAAGGATAGCCACCAGAATAATAGTAGTATTGTCAGGTGTTATGTTATGAACCTCACTCATATAAAAAAAGATTAAAAAAAGAATTATACCCGTGGGAATTGTATCCACAAAATTAATCATAAGCCATAAATTTGATTTCTTTTTATATACTTCTTTCAAATCTGATAACTTAATTCGATAGGAATAAACAACTGCTTCCTTATCGAGCATTATTTCGTCAATAACAGTTTGTTTTCCAATTCTACTTGGTTCTTTAACTAGTAATAGAAGTAAGGAGGCAATCAAATTACATATTCCTAGAAGCATAAAAGGCAGTTTCCAATCAGGAACAGCTTGATAGAGAATGGATGCTAAAGCCATCCCGATTCCTTGACCTAAGAGCGACGCAATACTAAAAAAGGAGTATCCTTTTGAGCGATCTTCTTTAGAGACCAAATCTCCGATAAGTGAAAAAATAGTTGGGATTATCGCTCCAAAACCAATTCCGTTCACTATTCTTGCTAGGAAAAACATCCAATAACCGTTCTCACCTTCCGGGATAAAGAATGTCACGATTGCAAAAATTGAGTAAGTTAAAGACCCAAAAAAGCAAATCCATTTTCGCTTATATTTATCCGTTAGGATTCCAAAAACGACCATCGAAAAAGCTGCGAGTAGCGTGAAAGTAAAAGTTAAAAACCCCATAGGTTGAGTATCGGTACCAAATCCAAAATATGCGGTAATATATTCCAAATTCGGGGAAATCATGCTTTGATCCCCATAAACAAACATAACGATGATTATGAAGATTAAAATCGTTAAAAAACCGGAAATTGCAGCTTTTCTCAAGTTTATCACAAACTTTATTCGTAAAAAGATTTTAATTTATTCTATATTTGTTGTTGGATTAAAAATATTTAATACTTAAAGCATTAAGATTGAACTATGAGCGATTTAGGATCTTCGTTTGGCATACATCAAAATCAACTCTACGAGACGATAGCGATTACATTTGCCGATCTTAAGGACGGAGTTAGCTACATTCCGAATTGCGCGTGTATGGGAGTAAGGTTTATCGACGAAGAAACCTTCCAGATGACGCCTTTCTTAGCGACTGACACGTATCAAAATTTATTTAATTTTCCGTATGTTTCAATTAATTTTGTGAACAACATGTATTTATACGCAAAGGCTGCGTTAATTGGCGAGAACGCAGGACCAAACGAGCCTGAATTTTCAGAATCCAATTTTGATCACAAAATGATTAAGTTATTGATAAACGAGGGGCAGGGAGAAGAGGAATTTAAATGGTTGTTCTTGAAAGAATCGTGGGGAACCGTTCTTGGGAAATTAGGTAAGCGACAGAAGATAGTTAAGAGAGATCAATTCGGAGAAAATAAAGCCTTATTATGTGAGTTTAAAGTAATCGACTTTTTAAAAAGAAACGAATCGTTTAATCTAATAAATCGAAGCAATAATCTCGCCTTAGAAATAATTATATTAACTACGAGGCTAAAAATTGCTAAAAATTTCGATAAAAAGCAAATATATGACGATATTTTTAACAAAATTACATTTTATAAGAGAGAAATCGAGCGGTTCTGTCAAAACGACAATTTGTTAAAAACTTTAGATTTCGTTACGAATTATATCGAGGAGAAGGTAAAGTGGTAGGGGAGATTGCCAGATTAAAAAAAGCCGTACCACTGGCATTAGACTGGCTCTCGGACATTGCAATGAAGCAAGAAGAAAATCTAACAGATGAATTAAATTCCTATAAAATTGAATTACCTTATTGGAAAGGCTCTATTAGAAACGAATATTTCGCAGCAATTAAAAAATGGAGAATATATGGACCAATATGGCACACTGGCCAAGCGTTAAAGTCGTTGTTGTTGGGGAGCGAAATCGATTTTGTTGAAGACAAGCAAAAATATCTTAATGCTGCATTGGAGAGTGCAAATTTTTTACTCAAAAACCAAATATGGGACGAAAGCGATCCAAATCATGGCCTTCTTCTCGCTTTCGAAGATGTTGTTGGGAAAATTACTACATCGGGAATATTTGAAGCAATCGATAGCTTATTCATATTATCGGATTTAACCAAGAACAATTTGTACAGAGAAAGAGCGCTTGGTGCTTTGGATTTCTGTAAGGAAAGATTATATGTCAAGGGGAAGGGTTATTTCATTGATACCTACGATCCCGCTAAGAACGAACCTTTCAATCCGTACAATTACGATAAAACGACGGGAGTCGATGGAAGGCCAGTAATTGACGACTCCGTTTATTTTACAGCGTGGAAGTTAACTGGAAACGAAGAATACGCCACTTTAT
>JAHQWX010000429.1 GCA_029856375.1 Promethearchaeia archaeon
CTGCTGTTAAGGATAGCTTAATAGTTTGTTGCAGGTCTCATTTGAATATAAAGGACAAGAAAATCAACAAACTCATCGCTAAAATCACAGATATATTTGAAGGCATGTATAGCGTTGAGGATATTCAGAACTGGAACGGAGATCTTTCCTTTTTTGACAAATTTAGGAAGGAATTAAATCTCTATGTCAAGTTGAACGGCAAGTAATTTCGTCATTTTCTTATACAAATAGCCGTTATTTCAATCCTTCTAATTTTTTTTTTTAACCCGTAAAACATTTATACAATGTACCGTATAAAAATAGTTGGAAGATAGATAAATTATTTCGTGTCAAGTAGTAAAAAAAATGAAGATGTTAGACGAGTTTTACACCAGGAACAAAAAAATTTTCGACAAACTTGGTATCGTTAGAAATACCAATGAATCGGGATCTGGTTTCAAAAAGAATCTTGATTTACTAATTACCGAGGAAATCGAAGATTTTATCGAAAATATGTCCAAACCGGGTTTTATTTGGAGCGAATTAGATGGCTCGCGAGATCAGATAGACGATTCGTACGCTGGTTTGCTAAAGAAGCAAGCGTATCACCAGGAATTTGCGAGGAAAACTACTTGGGTGTTCTCAAATCCCATAGTAAAACTAATAATCGGGCTGTGGGGAGTTCTTAACCTAATCACGATAATTTTATATTTACTATAAGTAAAAATTAAAAGGTTTAATATATTTTAAAAAATAGGTATATGAAAAAGTAGGTTATAAACATGCCTTTTATCGTAGATTACAAAACTAAAGCAGAGGAATTGATGAGAAAGGAGAAAACTCCGCACGATTTTTATTACAAAGCGTTAAAGGGATTAACCGAGAAGGAATTAAAACCTCTAAAAAAGGGTGACATTCCTAAGATTGCCGTATTACTCGGCCTTCTCGATCCGTTTTTCTTCGATTTGTACACGATGTGCGACGGGGACAAAACCATAGATAATTTATCAAACGAATTGGACATTTCTTCTGACATTATGAAAATATTTGTCGATAAACTTATTAAAAACGGTTTAGTCGAGATTCGCCCTAAAATGTAGGAATATTTTTATCCTTACTCGAGAAAGGATAAATGTTTTTTAGGGTCTTTATATAATTTTATTTAAGTGTATATCTAATTAGTTGATTAACCAAATTATTGTTAGGACCTGATTTCTGTGGATTTAGATTACGACG
The DNA here is from genome assembly GCA_029856375.1 of Promethearchaeia archaeon. Taxonomy (GTDB): domain Archaea; phylum Asgardarchaeota; class Lokiarchaeia; order Sigyniarchaeales; family SOKP01; genus 6H3-1. Next base: position 1,216 of record JAHQWX010000429.1, read on the forward strand.
TGATTATCATCGGTGGCGGAGTGACTGGGTGTTGCATCGCCAGAACCCTTTCTCGATACGATTTGAAGATTTGCTTATTGGAGAAAGAGACAGATGTCTCGTTTGGAACGACCAAGGCCAATTCTGGGATCGTTCACGCAGGATACGCTGCGGATAGAAAATACAAGAAAAGAGAGTATTCTATTCGTGGAAACGCCTTGTTCGATCAGGCTCATCAAGAGTTAAATTTTCCTTTCAAAAGGTGCGGTACTTTTGTTGTTGCTCTGGAAGAGAACCAAATAAGGGATTTGGTCTTTAAAAGAAACGACGGTCTCGAAGACGGAGTACCAGGATTGGAAATTATCATAGATAAAGAGAGAATTAAAGCCATGGAACCTAGTTTAACCGATAATGTCGTTGCTGTACTTCACGCGCCGAGCGGAGCAATTGTTAGTCCGTACGAATTAACTATTGCGCTTGCAGAGAACGCAAACTCAAATGGAGTGCAGTTTTATAGGGGACATGAAGTAATCGGTATAAACCAAGTTGTCGGTGGATTTGAGGTTGAAACCAAGCCGAAGAAATTTGTAGGACGAATAGTCATAAACGCTGCAGGATTATACGCAGCAGAAGTTTCCAGAATGGCTGGGGTTGATACCTTCGAAATTTATCCTAGGAAGGGAGAATACATACTTTTCGATAAGGGGCTGCTCAACATGAATAAAGTTTTATTTCCGATGCCTACAAGATTATCTAAAGGGATATTAGTGTCTCCAACAATTCATGGCCATGTATTCATTGGACCGAACGCAGACAACATTTTAGACCTAGAGGACATTTCTACAACAACACGAGGCTTAAAAGAAATTATTGCCGGAGGTCGAAAGTTAGTCCCCAATTTGCCATTGAAAGGGGCAATTCGAAATTTTGCGGGGCTGCGCGCGGTCTCTAACACAATGGATTTCATTATTGAAGCCACAGATATGTGGGGTTTCGTAAATGTAGGAGGAATCTTATCTCCGGGGCTCACAGCAACTTTTGCAATTGCAGAGGATGTCGTCAAAATCCTAATTGAAGATTTAGGAGAAGAATTAAAAGAGAGTGAGGATTATAATCCCAACAGACCAAAACCAGAGCGCCTTGCGGACTTCACAAGAGATCAGTTAGATGCAAAGATAAAACAAGATCCTGCGTGGAGTCGGATTATTTGTAGGTGCGAAACGATTCCAGAGGCGGAAATTATTGATTCGATCCGTCGTCCAGTCGGAGCGACCACCGTTGATGGAGTAAAGTTTAGGTGTCGCGCTGGAATGGGGAGATGTCAAGGAGGTTTTTGTTTGCCAAGAGTTATGGAGATTTTATCTAGGGAGTTGAACATTCCTTACGAGGATGTTACGAAAAGAGGCGAAGAAAC
>JAHQWX010000430.1 GCA_029856375.1 Promethearchaeia archaeon
ACGAAAACGACACTTTAATAGGTATAGTAACTAGTTTTGATATTACGAAAGCGGTTGCTGGTGGTAAAGAAGCATTGTCTGATGTAATTACAAAAAGGGTTATTACTACGACTGACGACGAGCCCATTGATATTGCGGCTAGAAAAATGCGGACTAATAACATAAATGGGCTTCCTGTTATCGATAAAAACAATAGAGTTATCGGATTAATAACATCGGAGGAGTTGTTGCTGAAATGACGATTATTAACATTAATGTCCCGGTTGGAATAATTAATAGCGTCCAAGACTACGCAAAAATCTTACAAGACGTTATGCAAATGAACGTATCGTTTGATATCCTCAAATTTTCGACCACGCCCAAGGGAATTACATTGATCATCGATGTTCCATCTGAACAATTAGGATCTATCAAAGAAGTGTTTAAAAACGAGGGAATTTCGGTTGAGTCTAAAAGCACTGTGTTTGTTGAGCACGAATTATGTATAGATTGCGGTGCGTGCACTTCCTTGTGTCCTACTGGTGCCCTACATCTAACTGACGCTGACGAGTTAGAATTTGTTAAAGAGAAATGCATAGGCTGTCTTATTTGCGTAGATTCTTGTCCTCGAAGGGCAATAAAAGAAACCTAAATTTTTTATCTCTACTTTTATTATTACTATCAACGATAAAGTTAGATTGTACTAAATTTAAAAACATCAGGTTACTCGAAAATTACAAAAATTGTGTGTTTCGCGGGTAAAGGCGGCGTAGGAAAAACTACAAGTTTGGTTCTTTTTTTAAAATACGCTATCTCTAAACACCCCAATTTAAAGAAATTGGTAATTGATGCTGATCCCGATGCAAATATTGCAGATCTAGTGGGAAAAAATATAGAATTTCACGATACTATTGGAGGAAAAGTAACTGAAATTGGTAGAAAAATAGCACGAAAAGAAATTCCTTCTCATTTATCTGAAAGGTCCTTAATTGAAGAGGAAGTCTTGAGAGATATTTTTAATATGGGCGATTTTGATTTACTTGTACAAGGTCGAAGCGAAGGAGAAGGGTGTTATTGTTCAATTAACAGTATCCTTAAAAATTTATTGAGGGTTTTATCTGAAACATACGATCTCATAGTAATCGATTCTCCAGCTGGATTGGAATTTTTCGCAAGAAAAACCTCAACTAATGTCGACGATTTAGTTATAGTCTCTGATATGAGTAAGATGGGGTTTCATACGGTCCAACGAATAATTGAGATTAAGAACGAAGTAAGCTTAGATTTTAAAAAAATATGGATTTTAGGGAATAGATTTAATGAAAAATCAAAAGAGCTTTTTGTTAATAGAATTAAAGAAATTCTGGAAAATAATGCAGAATTACTTGGTTTCTTTAGTTATAACGACGAAATTCAAAAATTTAATTTAAGTAATAAGTCTTTAATTGACCTACCTGATACTAATTTGGTATATAAAGAATCTATTGAGATATATTCCAAAATAATTTAATTATCGTCATCTTACAATGGAATATTCATGTATTAGATTCTTTGATTTCAGGGATAATTGCATTAGAAGGACAGTTCTTAAAACACTTTAGACAATTAAAGCATTGGGAATCGGACTGTTTTTTAAAATCAATTGATTCTTTTCCAGTTGAATCATTTTTTTTGAGATAGAATAAATTTTGAAAACAGAAACCATTTTCAATACAGAGTTTACATAAACTACATTTATCTGCATCTATAAAAAAACCAATTAAACGACCTTGCTTAATTGAAATAACTTCAATTGCACCATGTTCGCAAATGTCTACACACTTTAAACAGCCCTTGCACTTATTATAATCTACATATCGAATATTATTCTTAAAAAAAATGGCCTTGGATGGGCATCTTAATTGACACCGTTCGCAGCGGACGCATAAATTCAAGTTAGTGCTAATTGGAAATAATTTTTCATCTTCCATATTAAATCGATAAATTAACCCATTTCTGAATAATTATTCATAACTCTTAAATATGTGGATTAATATTTATTATATGACTATTGGTTAATGAATAATCATTCAAAAAAAGAAAAAACAAATGATAAAACAGAATGGAAATTAACGAGACTTTTGAAGATTATTTAAAAGCTATTTACCTTATTTCAAAGCAAAATAAAGCTGGATGGGTTTCAAATTCTGAGATTTCTAATTTATTAAGCGTAAAACCATCTTCAGTAACATCAATGCTTCATAAGTTAAAAGATAACGATTTCATAGCATGGAAACCAAGAGGTTCTATACGATTAACTCAGAAAGGAAAAAATATTGCTAAGCAAACGCTTAGAAACTACAAAAAATTGAGAGAGTTCTTCATAAATGTTCTTAAACTCACAAACAAAGAAATAATAGATAAATTGTGTTGTGAAATTGAACATCATATTACGTATGAAGTGGTTAATGCACTAGATAATTTATCGGATTGAAGTGAATTTAAAACAAGTTGAGATAATAAATTTACAATTAAAATCATTTTGCGAGATTATGTTAAAGAAGGTGTTTAATGATTATGGAAGATTTGAAGAAGTTTGGAATTAATATTCCTAAAGAAGGTAAACTGATAATTGATATATCTTCTCA
>JAHQWX010000431.1 GCA_029856375.1 Promethearchaeia archaeon
CAATTCTTCAGCATACTCGCAGGGAGGAGTAACTAATTCTAAAATGTATGTAATTGCCGTTACATTACCATCTCTTCCAAAACTGTCGATATTTAATTCGGTTCCTTGAAGATTATACGCAATATTCATCACATGTCCTTTCTCGATATCGTCCTTTCCATAACATCTTTGCGTTATTTTATTTCTGATGTATTCAGGCATAGGTAAAAAGTCCTGTCTCTCGCCGGCAATGATTTCGTTCATGATTTTAATAGCATCCATTACGATTTCTTTCATTCGATACACCATTTCGTCCCCGGGAGGATAATTACCATCGTCGTCGCAAATAATTAATTCCATTTCGATCCCATGCGTAAAAGGCAAGGGAGTCCAATTACTCACATTTGCTAGGATATTGGCCCATGGCATCTCCTGCAGTTGAATCTCTCGAAGATCTGTACCAACATATAATTTATCCGTTTTTTCAACCGAACTGCCAATTCTGGCAGCAAATTTAACAGCGGGACCAGCTTTAGATTGCTTCGGTTTTGATTTTTTGTCTGACATCGAAGTCTTAGCTATTTGGAATAAAGCACTTGATTGATCGCCTACCTTTCCATTAGAGAGCGCCGATGCAAAATCACTAGTGGATTCTTTCTTCTTTCCTTTCTTATTTTTTTTCTTTTTTTTCTTATCTTTAGCCATTTTCTTGCGAACTCATATTACATAAATGCTTTTATAAATTCCTTAAATAAAGTATAATTATTTAGTATCTCATACGACAATACTAAATTAATAATCTTAAATTTGTTTTCCGGAAATAACGATTCTAAAATTTCGGATGCATTACCTCCCTTAAAAATTCCATTATCTACTACAAAACTAATCTTGTTTCCAAGAATTTTATCAACTTTAGATTGAATTCGGTCGTTAAGCTCGGGATTAGAACTCATGATAATCGTTGGAACAGTTAAGTATGGAATAAAATCCACATTAAAAAGATAGATTGTTCCGGATAACTGAGAAATGTTTTTCTTGAAAAAATACTCTAGAGTGCTCCTTAGCGTTACTCTATCGTGTTCCTTATAGCTATCTATTACTGGAAAAGTGTAAAATCCGAAAGATCTCAAGTTTTCCTCCATAATATCGTTATATATTCTATCAAAGAACGGAAATGTCGAGAAATTATAACCAAAAAGGCAAGTTATTATCACACTAAAATTAAAACTGTTGCTAAGAATGTTTTCGCTTACATTTCCATCCTTATTAACGAACGCCTTTAATTTATCAAAGGATTTTGAATAGAAAGTGTTAATTAAATAATATTGAGACGAAACTACATTTGGATCGACTTTAATGCGTTCCTCGTCCACAATCTTGTATATAACGACGAACAAATCATTAGCTAATTGCTCCTTAAGCTCTTGATCTGCGAGAGAGTTTATATAATCGTCTGCAGCTTGGGGTGAGCTTAGTTCGGCAAGCGCGTGAACGGCGTTTAAGAACAAGTGATAATCAAAATTATTGAAATTGTTTTCTTTCATTTTTATTGATTTTGCTTTAAGAAGTGCACTCAAAATTTTTCGTACGAGCTCTAACACCTGCTGAGTATCTTGTGCATCCAATAAAGCAGAACAGATTTCGAACATTACTAAAATACGTAAAGTTAAATCCTCAATAAGTCCTGAAATTTTGATAGCTAACTTAGGATCAAGTCTTATGCATTGAAATAGGATCTCAGAAAGTAAGGTTTCTTTCAAGTCTGGAGTTTTTATGAGTAGAGCAACGCGACTTGCTTCTTCTGGATCTGAGGAAATCAAATCTAATGCAATATTTTTTAGTGTATTTTCTTTCTTATCAATATCCGAAATCTTTGTTGCGTTTTTAATCGCTTCCTTCAGATTTGTTCCTGCTTGAGCTCTAATTAAATTAGAATATATATCCCACTTTTCATTCTCGTCAGGTATGCTTTCTAATATTTCTAGAGCGTATCCAATCTCGTTTCTCGTAGCATAGGTTTTCGCAAGTTTGATACAGATCTCGTGTTTTTCTTCGGGAGTACAGTATGGTTCTGCTTCGGGTGTTGGTAAAGGAGTTGTTGTTTTCGTAGGCTGATCGCCGTTATATTCGTTAGCAGTCAAGGTTTTTTCGGAACTTTCTATTACATGAGGTGCGTTCGGAAGCGTTAATTTGTTAAGCGCCTCTTGAATTTCTAAATCGCTCATATTAAAGATGTAATCTTCTTTTATGAAAATCTCTTCCATATCTGCAGATGTAATATATTCCTTACCGAAAATTTCGTTTATTTTGCTTATTGAAACGACATCTCTTACTTTTTGAACTTGCACAGTATATTTGATCCGTTTCATATGAGTTACATTAACAATTAGCTTTGCTTGACCATCTGCAACCGGTCGTAAAACTACATGAAATTGCTTCGTCTCGTTAGGAGTGAATTTAATTTCCTTCGAAATTTCTTTAGGTTGTTCAATATCTAGCTTTTTGCCATCAAAACTTAATAAATATTCTTCAGGATGTGAAGAGGTATTAGTAACTTGAAAATCTAGCTTATATTCTTCGTTTTTAATTAATAACCTCTGGGGAAAATTCAAAAAATCCA
>JAHQWX010000019.1 GCA_029856375.1 Promethearchaeia archaeon
CATATTACCATACATTTCTTTCGTTAAGTAATGGTGGTACAGTTCGCCGTATCGTTCCGGGTACGCCAGCTTTCCCATACTTAATAACGACAAAATCCATTCTCCAGAAAGTAACGACGCTTTTAGGTCAGTTCCTACTGGAAACCCTTCGCCAGAGGTGATCATCCAATTAGTCTTGCGAAATCCTTCAATCATTTGTGCCGTAAGTAGTTTAACCCTCTCTTGTACCCAAGGGTCGTCTACCAATTGGAGTGCTCTACCAAGCCCAAAAAACCACCCACCACATTCGTCTTTTGATGTCCAACCGCGCCATCGATGATTTATATAAATTCCTGAGCCATTATAATGGCGTACATTATAATAACCTTTTTTGTTATTAATCCAATTCGTTATATATTCAAATCCTTCAATTTCTGCATCTTCTGGAGACCACACAAACCTAGTTGGATGTTGGGGATAATCTGGACCAATACCACCGCTCGGTACGGCAAGCAACATACTAAATCCATCAACTAAGCCTTTTATGATCCTTAACGCTTGCGCCATTCCATCCGCGTCGCCGATGTCTTTACATGCTTTGTACTTAAAGCAATAAGTGGCCAGAGCTAAGCCAGTGCTCAAACCAACGTTATCAGTACTATGATAATATGAGATATTAGAGTATGTATAATCTGTAAATGTACACCTTAAAGCAATATTGCTTGGCATGTGAAGGTCTTCAAACCGTTTATCGAGAATATCTGCCCAATAAGCCATTGTTTTAAAATTTGGTGGTATGAATTCGCTTGTATTTAGTCCTATCGTTTGATTATACGAAGCACAATCGCCAAGTATTGCCACTCCTCCTTGAAGATAGATTAAAAAGGGTGCAAAAGGTCCTACGAACAAAAACGCGATCATTACATTATGTCTAATTAACGTTTTTCTGCTTCTCTTTCTCATATTCAAACACTTTTTTTCGCAAATTTACGTTCTAAATTTCAGAACTAGAAATGATATATTATTAGATGTTATTAATTAAAATATTAACCTCGAAGTTTTATTTAATTGAAAAAAGTATGAAAATGCGATTAAATAACAATTTTTTGGAAGATTTTAAGAAATACAATTTTTCTATAATTAAGGAGAAAGTCGTTTTTTTGGTGGGATCTGCGAGATTTCGTGAGTATTTTATCAAGATAGAATCTATACTCCAAATCAATTACAAGAAATTAGTGTATATAGCCTCAGTAGATGGGCTCTTAAATAAAGAGAAATTTTCAGAGGACGAATGGGAAGTCTTGCAAGAAATTGCTCTTACCAAATTGAAAAATCAAGAAGCAATATTAGTTTTAGATGTTAACGGTTATATTGGGGACCATACAAGACAAGAAATCGAAGTCTTTAAGAACAAGTTAAGAAGACCGGTATATTACTTCTCTAAATTATAGAACTGGTGTGTAAAAGGTCAATGGTGATTGTCTCGAACAACTTATCAACATTTTCGCCCGTTTTTGCAGAAGTCTCTAAATATCTTACTAAATTATTGGCTTTAAATATAGCATAGGCGTCCTCGTACGAAACCGCTCTTTTCTCTTGAAGGTCCAATTTTGTTCCGATCATATAAATAGGAGTAGTGTGTTCCTCGTCCTTCAATCCGGTATAGAACGAGTTAAGCCACTCTTTAATTGATTTTATCGTTGGATACCTCGTTATGTCGTAGGCAATAATGCCTGCAGACGAGCCAAACGCGTAAGTCGGTAAAAGAAATCTATATTGTTTTTCCCCACCAAAATCCCATATTTGTAGCGCAACCTTCAAATCCTCAATAGTTAAGTGTTTAACAAACAACTGGGCTCCCATAGTTAATGTAGTGCCGACCTCAAAAAGTCCAGTCAGGTACTTATGGCATAACGTAGTTTTTCCAACGCCGCCTTCTCCAAAAATACAAATCTTAAAAGTAGCGCTTGTCTCCGAAATTAATCTCAACTCCCGACTTATTTTTGATATTAATGAAAATAATTATAGTGGGATAGAGTGTATTTCTTTTATTTAAAATTTAAGTCTTATCGTTTTTTCAAGAGTCTTTGTGAATATTTTGCCAAATTATTATTTTTTACATTGATATTATGCAGAATTGTCTAACTTCTTTTTCTTGCCATTTCCATTGCTTTATTTAATATACCATTTACTGATTCTACATTTTTAAATAAATCGATTTCCTCGCCACAACTCATCCTTAAGAGTTCTAATACCGATAAAACCTTGTATTTTTTCATTTGAATTCTTAAATCCATTGAGAAGCAATAAATACATCCCGGACAAGTATTGATTATGTATTTTGTATCGGTTTTTTTGATTTCCTTAAACCTTTTCTTTCGGATTTTTTCCATGGCCTTTCGATCCACTAAACCAAGCAATAGGCCGCAACATAACGCATTCTCACGATTATGATCTAATTCAATTATTTCACAACCAGTTGCTTCTACTATTTTTCGAGGATACTCCATTAACTCTGGGTATTTCTTTACTATACATGAATCCTGAAAAGCAACTTTTAAGTTTAGTTTATTCGTTATTTTCAAATCTCCTGCTTCGATTGCTTTACCAATAAATTCCCAGATTGAAATTATCTCAAAATCGTTAGAAATTCTTTTATATTCGTTTTTATACGCTTCATAGCATTCGTTACAGAAAATAATTAACTTTTTAACTCCTAAGCTCGAAAATCTTGAATATAAACGATCTTCAAGGTCCGTTTTCGGAAGAGGCATGCCTGTTCTATGATAAACTACACCACAACAAAAATCAATGCCTCCAGCAAAGGTTTTTCCTTTTAATAATCCTTCAAGCGTGGGATTTTTATAAAAATGCTGCATCAAATATGAAATAGAACATCCCAATATGACCAATTCTTCAGATTTCGAAGGTGATTTCCAATTTTCCAAATTTTTTAACTCTTCGGGCGACATCATTACTCTCTCGTAAAATATAAAAATATTTGGCTTATTAAATGGGAATAAGAACTTGTTTCCTCTTGGAATTTTTCCGTTTTCCTCTAATTCTCTTATTTTCGCATGTTTTAACCCTTTAATTAATTCCGATGGAGTAAGATCATTAGGACAATGAAAATCGCATGTTCCACATAACGCACATTCATCAACAACAAAGCTTGAACCAGCGATTAGATTTTCAATTTCTTCTTGAGCCTGAACAATATCTAATTCCATCACGGGGCAACTTTCTAAGCAGGTTCCACATCTTACGCATTCATCTACATCAAACATGATTTAACACCTAATTGTTTTATTAATGAGGTTTAATATATATGCATGAAATATTTCTTGTTCCAATTTTGGAATCGAAATTTGCCTCGTTTATATTTAATTAAATAACTGTATTTGTGTTCATGCATTATTTAAACTTTACTCATTTGTCAAAAAAAAAACTTTAAATTAGATATCTTTAAAAAAAAAGTGAAAATCCTTGAAACTAACATATTACATAGATATTACTTTTTTTTTTATCGTCATTTCCTTTTCTTTTACTTGTTCTAGAAAAGATTTTTCTTTACCATGGCTTCGTGGAGTAAATGATCAAAGATATTTTTATCGTAAAGGACGGACTTCCCATATTAAGCGAGCACAATAAAAAAGATACGCAAGCTTTAAATAACGACGATAATTTAATCTTGATTTCTGGTTTTCTATCAGCCATAGATTCCTTTTCTACTCAATTTAAGGGCTTTGGAAATATAAGCGAGTTAAAATTATCTAATGATTTGAAGTTATCTTTTTTGAGAGATAATAGAATCAACGATTTAGTATATGTCGCTACTTCTGATACAAAAACAGACGACCATAAAGTCCGAAAGGTATTAAGAAAGATATCTTCTTCTTTTTCTAATAGATACAACACGCAAATGTTGGAAAAATGGCAAGGAAGGAGCTCGTATTTTAAAGAGGTTAAAGAAGAGTTATCAAAAATTGTGAGCGAAGAAGAGCAGCCAAAAAAAACCGTTATGACTAACGAGAATAAAATTTCAGAAGTAAAACCAATTCTCAAAATTGACTTAAATTCAAATCCTGAGCGCTTTATAACGGGAGAGAAGGCTCTAAATATCGTGAAATACATAAACGGAAAAAATACTATTGCTATAATTGCAGGAGAGTTAAATTACGAGCAATCTGATGTGTTCAACATATGCAAGAATTTGATGAAAATGAGCCTGATTTCTTTTTGTATGTAAAAGAGTAATTAATAATTATAAATATTAAATATCCAGGATTTACCTCCAGCTTTCTCAATATTCTTTGCAATCTCTCCCAAAGATTCCTTATTCGGAGCGATCGCTAGCATGCAACCTCCACCTCCAGCGCCCATTTGTTTAGCTCCAAGAGCTCCGGCGTCTTTAGCAGCTTCGCACATTTTCATAATTTTCGGAGTTTCTGCTTTCAAAACCACTTCCATTTCTTGTTGGCGATTCATCATTTTCCCCAATTTTTTGTAATTTCCCTTTAACAACGCTTTTTTCCCCTCGTACACGCCCTTCTCAATGACTTTGAAAGCATCTAAAGTAGTAGAATCCTTTTCCCTTATCTGTTTTTTAACTCGATTTAAAACTGAAGCTGCCTTACGCTCTTCCATGCTGTCTCCTACCACTATCGGTAATTCTCTAATGGGTAGCATTTCAACTCTCGGATTTTCGTCCGTGTGAATAAAGGTTACACCGCCATGAGAGATGCTATATTGATCCATGCGACCGCACTGAATTCCAAGATCGTGATTCTCGCCTAAATAAGCAAGCTCCGCAATTTCTAACTTCGATAATCCTAAATCTAACGCTTCATTTAATGCCTTTAAATATCCTACTGAAAGTGCAGCGCTCGTAGATAAACCGGCGCCGATTGGAATTTTAGAATCTACAATTAAATTAAATCCTACCGAAATTCGTTCTTTTAAACGCTCGTATAGAACACTCCAGTAGTTTAAATCAATGTCTTTGGGTGGAGAATCTCCTAATTTAAACGAGATTCTTTCCTTCGTGTTGTGACTATAATATTCAATTGTACTATCTTCTCTTCCTTTGTAATTTATCGTCATTAGCAAATCTATTGCCATGGCAATTACAGGTTTTCCAAGAAGATCAACTTTATCCCCCAAGATACATATCCGACCAGGAGTTTTAACTGTAATTGATTCGTTCATTTTTATCATCCAATTTATTTTTTCTTCTTTTTTCTTTTTTGTGCATCGAGAGCTTTCTCAAGAGGTTCTTCGAGTTCCTTTGGCCTCCCCTCGAATTTAAACTTTCCAGCGAATTTCATTTCCTCTCTTTTTCCAGACGGTTGCATTTTTTCAAAGGTTATGGTAACTTCCCTATCGTTTTCAATCGCATAATTCAAAAATCTAATACATCCTATGTGTTTAGATGGAGCTATATTAAATTTAATTAACGAATCCTTTCCTTTTTTATTTTTAACTTTTAAAACCAGCCTTAATTTCATAATTATTCAATCTCTGCAAGAGGAAATTAATATTTTATCTATTCAATATCTTTGAATAATAATATTAAATGATTATATCTAAAAATAATTATAGAAATTAACAATTATTTAAGATGACTATGTCTTCTAACCTCTTTTCTTACATCCTGAAGCAAAACCAGTGGATCAAATCTGACGAAATTTCGATTGATGATGTTGCAGTTTTAGTTGACACTCAAAGAGACATTATTTGGTATTACGAAAGTGAAAGATCCACTGCGAGAACAAAATTCGAAGCTAGAGGTCTTTTAACTCAATTAAAAGAAAAGTATGTTCCGTACAAATTCAAAAAGATAGATAACACTTCTCCCCAAGATGTATTAAACGAAATCGAAACCTTAAGAAAGGGGAGATCCGGTTTAAAAATGGAAATCCTTGGAAAAAAAATTCACGATTTTTCCAGCGTTTTATATTCTTTAAACATAACAGCGGGTTTATTACAAGTATTAACTGTGTTCTTTTTAGCGCTCACGCTATCGTGGCAAGAAAGCGTTAACGAGCTTTCTTTTTTAGCGTATGAAGTAAATTATATCGAATATGTTGGTTATATCGACATACTATCGTTTCTCATTTTGGTATCGTTTATCGTATTCTGTATTACATCATTTTTTGGACTAGTTACAAGATTATCGAATTTTTCCAGAGTCTCGATAATTTTAGCAATAGTTCTATATTTAGCGTTAATTTACATCCGTATTGGACAATTATACCTCTATTTCGAGATTGAACTCCCAAATCTCATTATTAGAGCTGATGCATTTAGGTTCTTTTTATTGGGAGGTGAAATTATTTTAATCATAGCTGTCTTAATTTCGCTCAGTTCTAGTATTCATTGGTTCAGAAAAGGCGAATAATTAAATTGTAAATCAGATTCCATTTAAGTAAAATGCCATCCAAGTATAGATTGCGCATTATTTTTAAACCTATAATTAATTATCTCGCTAAAATCTTGATTAAAATCAAGTTTACTCCTAATTTAGCAACCCTTACCATGTTAATTATGTCGATTATGAGTTTTTTCTCTCTTAGTTTCCTTAGGATCGAATGGTTATTTGGGATATTTGTGTTTTTAACAGGTATTTTTGATGGGATTGATGGAGCAATAGCTAGGCAACTAAATGAGGAAACGAAACTAGGGGGATTGTTCGACTCGATCTCTGATAGAATTTCGGAAATACTTATTTTCTTTGCGATGCTTTTGTATTTCTGGAATCAAAAATTGTGGGGCTTTATCGATGTTGCTCTAATCATTTACATCTCATTGGGCGCTTCGCTCCTAATAAGTTATATACGAACTCGAGCAGAAAATTTTCGATCTGGAGATTACGATATTGGATTAATGGCACGGTCGGAACGACTATTTTTCATATTTATTTCTTCTATTTTTGGATTATTATTGGAATTATTGCTCGTATTTATGCTATTAACTGCAGCAACTGCAATTTTTAGGCTCGTTAAGATTTATTACATGCTTAAAAAACAAAATTTATTAGAAACAAATTCAAAAGAAAACATATCAAGAAAGGTGATTAATGTGAAAGGAAAGGAAAGAAAAGACAGAAAACTCAAAATGCAAGATCTTTTTATTCAATTGGCCGAAAAAGTCGAATATGCGTTAACTAACATGAATAATACAATAATCAATTTATGTAATAATAAACCTGCCGAAACAAAAAAATTTTGCGAAGCAACAGTTTTAACAGAACAAGAAGCGGATAAGATTTTTGAAGAAATTTCGGAACGTTTATTTTCACGTGAAGTAATGGTTTTTTCCCGTACAGACCGATTATACATAGCAAAACATATTGAGCAAGTGATAGATGCGACAGAAACAGTTTCGAGACGAATAATAATCCATAAACCCAAGCTTTATCCAAAGTTGAACGAAATGTTAAAAGATGTTGGAAATAAGGCAAAAGAGATCGGTAAAATTTTAAATAAAGCAGTAGTTAGGATTTTTGACGATTTTGATGAAGCAGAGAGATTAGTTAATCAAATTCAGAGTATTCGACACGAGTCCAGAGAAATACAATACCAATTTCTGGAGGAATTATATCGAGTTAAACCTGAACATACGGATTTAAGTTATTATATTCAAGTGATAAATAAGATTTTGGCTTCAATTAATAAAGCAGAAAATTTCGGTGATGGAATTCGCGGATTGGTTTGGAAATACCGCCTTTAAAGTCAGTGAATTTGAGATATAAAATGGAGTAATTTATAACATGGACTGGATAATAATTATTCTTATTATATTAGCGTTCTTCTTAGCGTTTGGTATCGGATCTAACGATGAAACTATGGTAAATGTTGTTGGGAGTGGAACGTTAAAACTTAAAAGAGCAGTATTACTTGGAGGTGCACTCGCATTTCTGGGAGTTATATTTCTATCAGCAAGCGTAGGAAAGACTATTGGTGCCAGTTTATTGGGACCATCAGTTTCCTATAATTCTTTCATGATGATTGCTATTCTATTAAGTACATCTATTTGGTTAATAGTAGGTTCAAAAACTTCCGTTCCAATTAGTACCACTCACAGCGTTGTAGGTTCTGTTTTTGGTATAAGTATAGTATGGGCGATCTCTACTGGTCAAAACTACTTATTAAGCGTAAATTGGGTAAAAATTGGTCAAGTTGTATTAGGCTGGTTTATTTCTCCAATTTTAGGATTTTTTGGTGCGGTTATCGTCCAATTAATTATAAAGCGATTTATGAAATATCGAAGTTCTGGTCTATTAGAAGTTGAAACCACCGAGAAATATTTGCAATTTATAATATTAGCGTTTGTGTGTGTAAATCAAATCAGCCGAGGGGGCAACGACTCTGCTAATGCTCTTGGAGTGTTATACGGTCTTATAGAATCCGGAGATCTTACAACCGAAATTGTTTCATTCTTAGTAGTTGTTATTGGGATTATTTTTATGATAGGATTAATTTTTGTTGGTAAAAACTTAATTTTAAACATTTCGACAACAACAGGTAAAATGAGACCAAGCGATTCGTTGGCGGCTGAGGTTTCAACTAGCCTAATTTTATTTGGAGCGACAGTTTTAGGTCTGCCCGTATCGGGTAGTCATATTTTAGTATTCGCATTAATAGGAAGCGCTCGCATGAAGGGAGAAAAACCAGATAAAAGGTCTTTTCGCAGAATGGTAATATCGTGGTTCCTAACTTTTCCAATCGCAGCAGGTCTATCTGCTTTAATATACACGATACTGGTGCCTTTTGCTTAGCATAGATTCTTTTAATAGAAGACGGGCAAAAAAAAATATTAATAATTATTATTAAGTAGAATTACCACCTTATCCCCGTCTTTAATGTTCAAAAACTGCCTCAAATAGGGTTCAGCGATAACTTCTACGATGTGCGCCTTGTGAAACGTTCTTTCCACCCTAAGAATGGCGCTTTTACAAATCGTGTCAGGATTGTTTAATTTATACACAACACTAGTGTAGCACGATACGGAACCATACCCCCTATTTTCTTCGGTAAATCCTTCAATAATTATTGGTTTGAGGTTATTCAGTTTCTGAGTGAGTATCGCGTAATGGTGATCAGATAATTCCAAGTTTAACGTTCCTTTATAGGGTTCGAAACCTAATTTCTTTTTAAATTGTTCATAATATCCTTTAATAGACACATAATAGCGCCCTTCGTCGGCACCCGAAACGAGGGTACCTACAATATGAAAACGCTCGTAAATATCCTTAATTTTATCGAAAATGTGAAAAATCGCGTGATACCCCTCGTCGGTTATTTCAATTTTTTGAACGTTGAATTTTTTTTCTCTTCTTATCCAACCTTTTTTCTCTAGGTTTTGAAGCCTTCGAGAGGCGGTCTGCTGAGAAGTGCCTAAAGTTTTACAAAATTCTGTACTTTTAACCAAGATTTCTTGTTTCTCAGTTAAAATATGAGCTAGGTTAATAAGTGCAAACCATTCCGTTGCTTCTGAAGATTTAATGAGTTCTTTCTCTTCTTTACTCATAAACTATTTTCCTTCTTATATTTCGACGAGTTGTTTATAATTTTTTGTTTAATTAACGACGACGAGTGAAGCTCGTATTTGTCGTACAACTTTTCCAACCGAATAACTTCCACTTGCTTAAGATCCTTTTCCTTTAATCCTTCTTTAACCATATCGATTGATATTTTTTGATTCGGTCCCAACATTATGATATCCGGATTAATTTCTTCTATAATTTTAAAATAATCCGAGTCTTGCATACCCATTACTGCCTTTTTCACATTTTTTAAGGATTGAACCATTTCGAGCCTTTGATCTTCGGTAATTGTGGGGTATGTACCCTTAAATTTCTTAACATTGGCATCTCTCGCGATTATTACATAAACTTCGCCCAGCTTTGCAGCCTTGTTTATTAAAAAACTATGTCCTGGATGCAATAAGTCAAATGTCCCAGTGACTACAACTTTCTTCTTAATTTTCAGCACCAATTATTGAAGTGGTATATCGTTCTAAAATTTTATTAATTTCCTTCAATCACCTTATAAGAGAGCCCAATAAAGACTGGCCCTCTAATATCTACTTTTTTCTGCCTTGAATGAATAAATTCCATTATCATTTCATCGATTTCAAGGTTAATTTCAGAAGCTCGATAACTGATTTTAACTCTATGATCGAATCGATTAGTATCTTGAAAGGCTAATTTTTCTGTCATGCTCGCCATATACGACCCTATAGCGTCAATGTATGTTTTACCAGTATCAATCGCGTTCTCTATTTCTTTATCGGGAGGCAATCCTAGAATAGAACTATCTTGAACCCAAATTTTATTCAGAGCTGCGGGTCCTAATAAGCTTACTCCCTCATCAGTTTCCCAAATAGAGACTTGAATTTTTTTATTATTTAGAGTACCTTCCCAAACAACGATCTCAAGGGGAGATTTCTTGTCCTTATTCTCAATAGCTGCTTTTATTATGGCTTCCTTAATATCTACTCCAACTTTTGTCGCTGGAGAATATTCGTAATTAATGCCATTTGCTATTTCCTCGTCAGTAAAATGAATATCTTCGTAAAAATATGGGTAAGTGAGTTTTCTAATATCTTCATTTTTTTCCCTTATCATGACAATGCGTTCGACCCCGAAGCCTACATTGAATACCGGATATTCTATTCCAAATTTTGCGAGGCTTACGGGACTATAAAATCCTCCATCTCCAATTTCAATCCACTCTTTGGTTGTGGGGTGTTCTACAAAAATTTCCATTTCCGTTTGAGGGGCGTAATATTTTGAAGTCGCCTCTTTTATTTCGGTTTTACTGTTTTTAAATCCGATTTTCTCACAGATTTGGGCGATAATTTTTTGGCAATCCGTTAAAGAAATTTCTTCTGCTATTATTACGCATGAAAGTGTATTCGAAACATACAAATGTGTAGCGTCCATTTTTTGCTCGCGACGGAATTTCGGACCTATGATAAAATATTGTTGAGGTAAATCCTTCTTTTTTTGAAATTGAGCTAGAACTTTAAACCATAACGCCGTAGTGTGGCTACGAAGCGTTTTTTTCGTGGAAATAGGTTGCATTTGTTTGAATTCGGGGAAAATCTTATCCACCATTTCCGAGGCCTGACTTTCAGAAATCGAGAGCTCTTTAATAAAAGTTTCGAATAAATCATCGGCTTCAATTTCGCCTTTCTTATACTTGCGGAAGATGTTCTGGAGCGACTTCGTTTGATCGAAATCCGGTATGAGTTCTTTTATTCTCTCGATTTTTTCCGCAGATATACCAATGTCTGGACGCGGAGTTTCTGCTAAATAATAGGTTCTATCGAGAATTAGCGCTGCTTCTGGTCCGTACTCTTTATACACATCCATTTCGTCTACAAACATTGGTAGAATTAGCTCTTCAAAACCTAATTCTATCATAAATTTACGCGCGTCTTGAATAAAATCTTTTGTTGGGTGTGATTTACCCTGACTTTTTAATGCATACAAATCTCCTTTCATTTTTAAGAGATTTTTTGATTCCAACCACGCTTTTTCGTAGTCTTCTTTTGATGCCTGATTCAAATCATCTATATTAAACTTCATATCGCTTTATCCTTGCAAAATTCAACTATTACTTTTATTAGTAATGCGATCCATATAAATAGCGAGCGAAATATCGCTCCTTAACTTTTCTAAAACTCTGCGCATTGCGTAGAGCTTAGGTCGTAAGTTCCTTGTTATTCCCTTTGGATAGTCCAAAAGAAACAAAGAATCGTGTACATCTTGCATCTGTTCTAAATACTTCTCAAGATTTTCAATGTTACCCTCTCGAATCTTGTTTAAGCATAATCGATTCACTTCTCCTATTAAATCAGCCATACCTAAAACATAAGACAAAGGTTCTATGTTTAACTCTTCTGGGGATAGAAAGCCTCTTTCCTCAAGAATCGCCACGAAAAATGTTGCTTCAGCGTATTCTTG
>JAHQWX010000020.1 GCA_029856375.1 Promethearchaeia archaeon
TGGCGTTTTAAAGACCGGAGCAAGCATCAATGCAAGGGATGTTAGAGTCATAGAAAACAGAAGTATCGTTATTGAAACTCCCAGTATGCCATTCAGTAAATCATATGTAATCGGATCCAGTCCAAATAGAAAGAGAAAGCCCAAACCGAGAGATGTTTGAAAGAACGATAAGATAATATTGGCTCCTAAGCTTCCGAGAATAATTTCTTTATTTGTTAATTCGGTGGACGATAAGCGTTTGAATATCCCTTCCTTTTGCATGTTTGTAATGATTACTAATGTGAAGCTCAAGATAGTCATCGAGCCGTACAATATGTAACCAGGCGTGCCGAAAGTTAAGGCGTTCACTAGGCGTCCTTGGGCGCTTTCCGTCTCGAAATTGAGATCAATATTGCTGGGCTGGTAATTTATTATGCCCGTTATCACTTGCTGCACAATCCCTGTTATAATCTGTCTATCCGTGGACGAGACGGATTGTAAAAAGTAAATACTTACATTAGGTGGCGAGAAATTCTGCGCATTCGTTATGTTTACTTCACCAATTTCAATGTTAGAGCCAGCGTACATCCCCTCTGCAACGCCTTTTATTGTAGATTTAATAACATCTACTTTCCCTCTTGCAGTTCCGTTTCTAAAATGATATGTCATTGTCGATGCAGACGCGTTGGCAGTGTGATTAATAAAGTAATCGTTGATATAAAGCAAACCATCGTAATCAGTATCGTCAATATTACTTAATACTGTATTAAAATCTTGATTTGATATGTTAAATACCTCATAATCTCGTAAATTACCTAACGCGTCGTAAAACCAGGTAATATTGTTGTATAGGTGGGAGGATGTATCTCCATTATACCATCCAATGTGAGTCTGAGCGCTTCTAGTTAAATTTTCTTCAAAACCTTCTGGAAAGACCAAATATCCAACAATAACATCGTCTTTTGCCGCCTGATACGCCTCTTCCACGGAAGAATAGTTGTATACATTAAAACTATCCATTTCATCGAAGATTTCGTAAATCAAGCTAAGGTTGTAATTGGGATGGTTTTCGTCGGAAAACGCAGAATCTTCCAAACTCACGAAACCAATATTATAAGTTATCGAAGAACCGAAAGAGCTCGAGCCAAAGACGAAGCCCATCATGGAATAATATAATATAGGTATTCCAACTAAAAACAGCAATACCTTTTTGTCTCTCACAAAAGATTTTAAATTTACAACCATAATATCGAAAGATTTGCTCATTTCATCATACACCTCCTAATTCCTTAAAGACCTCCCGGTTAGTTCTATGAATACATTCTCCAAACTATTCGCTTTTACATTCACATCAACGACGTTTAAATCTACTGAAGTAAAGAATTTGATAATTTTTCCAATCTTACCAATGCCGTCCATTGCCATAATTCTAGTAATTAAATCTTCTTCTACATAATAGGAACTAAGAACATAATCCAAATTCTTGATTTCTTCGGTTTTTTGCAAAATTGCGTCTTTTTTACCTTCGAGTTTAATTTCTAACATATCTCCTTTCCCGATGGTCGCTTTTAATCCATCAGGAGTGTCCATCGCAATGATTTTACCGTAATCAATTATGCCGATTCGATCAGAAAGCTCGTCAGCTTCGTCCATGTAGTGAGTTGTAAGAAAAATCGTTTTCTTTCTAGTCTTTAATTCTCTTATATAGTCCCAAATCAATCTCCTCGTTTGAGGATCTAAGCCCGCGGTAGGTTCGTCTAAAAATAATACATCGGGATCGTGTACGAGACCAATTATGAGATTCAATCGTCTTTTCATACCACCGCTCAACTTATCAGCGCGAGTTTTTCTTTTTTCTTCCAAGCCCACCTTTAAAATTAAGTCGTTCGCTCTCTCCAACAGCTCCTTTTTATCCACATTGTACATTTTCCCAAAAAACATCACGTTTTCAAACACCGTTAATTCTTCGAAGAAAATGTTTTCTTGTGGGCAGATACCAATGTGTTGCTTTACCTTTTTCGGTTCTTTAACTACATCGTAATCAAACAATGTGGCGACTCCTGAAGTAGGCTTCATATAACACGCCAATATATTAATCGTTGTTGTTTTACCCGCTCCGTTTGGCCCAAGAAAGCTGAAGCATTCTCCTTTCTTAATCTCAAAAGATATCCCATCAACCGCCTTCACATCTTCGAAATATTTTTTTAAATCTTCTACTCTTATTGCAAAGTCGTTCTTTTCAATTCTTTTTATGAATTTTGATTCAGTTGTCATTTTTAACAGACTTTTATCGATTTTTTCCGTTTTTTTATGTAAAATACTATTGTATATAGAGTATTTCCGGTCTATCTTAAATAAATCGTAGACCAGTTTTTATCGAATAAAACAAGGAATATCAAAAATTTAAAATGAAAAGTGTGAAATCTTTTAGTAAAGAATATTTTACTACGAAAAGGTAGTAAATATTTTTTCATATGATATTTCAATTGTATAGAAAGTAAATCTTGAATTAAATAATAGATGATAGAACATGTCAAACGAGGTAAAATCAACTAAATTACCGAAAATATTTGACGAAGACGAAATCTTCAAGTCGCTTGGTCATCAAATAAGAAGGGATATCATTAGGTTTGTTGGGGATGATGGTGAGTTGACTTTTACCGAGATAAAAAATAAGCTTGACTCAATCGATAGCCCCACCTTATCATACCACTTAAAAAGTTTGCAACCTTTATTGAAATCTAAAGAGAATAAATATAAATTATCTGATATTGGAATATCAGCGTATAATCTTTTACAGAAAACTGATCAATCCCACAAGCTCTCGAAATATAAAAAGAGGTTCATCTACGCTTATATATCCACGGTAATTTGTTGGATTTTCGTACAAACATTTGTTCCCTTTATTTTATACTCATCATATCCTGCCTGGGAAGTTCCCATACATTATTATTTTATTCACATAATACTTGCAGTAGTCGCGGTAATCAATTATTTATTTATTTTGAAATTAAGAAAGGTCTAAATTTTGAAAATAGTCTTTTTTATAAAATCCGAAACGGTTGATCTAAGCAAATATTCGTTAAAAGATCCGTTAGGTTCTTCGGGTCGTCTTGATGTGATTGTGCGTTGTGCATTAGCTGCGCTGTTAAATAACTACGAATTAGAAGAAAATATGGAATTTTGGGCCTTTTTGGACAATTATGGCACCTTTATATTCAAATCTTCTTTATTTGATCAAAGTATATTGCCAATGGGTGAGTTAAAATTTATGGAATATTTTGTCGAGATTCTAAGGGGCGTCGATAAAGAAAGCATAGTTAAGAATCCACTGAAGGAAGTTATAATATCGAACATAGATATTATGAGCGCCATTGACAATCTTAAAAAAGAAGGATTTAAAGAGTTTATTTTACACGAAAGCGGTAATAAAGTTTCTCCGCAACTATTTACTGATGCTGCCAAATTTCTATTTATTATAGGGAATCAATCTGGAGATTTCCTCAACTCTAAACAACTTTTAAGTTCCAATATTCCGAGAATAAGTCTTGGAGATATCTCTTATTTATCCTCTTCTGTTATAAAACTAATTAAAACTGAAATTTTAGATTAAAATCTTTATTAATTGTCAAACCAAAGTTTAATAAAAAATCCATTAAATACCTATATATCGAATTCAATTCTTAGTTCTTAAAACACACTTACGAATCTGAAAAAGATGGTTCTCAACAAGTTTAGGGAAGCAGCGCAAAATTTAATTGACGGTCCCGTTGATTTTTTCGTGAGGCATAATTTCAGTCCAAATTTATTATCGTTAATTGGATTTTTATTAAGTGTTTCTGCTGCAATTTTCCTTGCGTTTGATTTTCTCCACTATCCCCTATATATAACATGGCCTCCAGCTTTATTGTTATTTTTATCGGGCGCATTTGATGTCTTTGATGGTGGAGTTGCGCGAAAAACTAATAGTGTATCTCAATTCGGTGCCTTCTTAGATTCGAACATAGATCGATTGAGCGATGCAGTTGTTTACTTGGGTCTCATTTATGGTGAATACATCACTTATTTTGAGGGGTACATTTGTTTTTTCTTAAGCTTGATGATTTCATACGTTCGGTCAAGAGCGGAAAACGAAGGCGTTAAGATGCATGGGGTCGGATTTATGGAAAGAGCGGAAAGGGTGTTGTTTATATTTTTCGCATTGATACTGGAAGTTTGGATTTATTTCTTTACTTTGGATCAGAATAGAACATTCTTTTTCATCTTTATTTGGTGTTTTATTGCGCTTTTAATCATTACATTCCTCCAAAGGATTATCTTTGCTTATAAAGAATTAAAGAAGGTTGAGACGCCCGAATAATACCAATATTATTGTTTACTAATTCTTTTTAATAAAATTATTATACTTCATTTCATTTTACTAATTTGATCATGCCTAAGAAAAGGAAATCTGGAGGAAAACCTGCTAGTCATAAAGGACAATCAAGTACTGTTCAATGTGCTAATTGTGGTAGGTTTGTCCCGCGAAGCAAGGCTAAACAATATACAAAAAATGTGAGCCTTGTGGATTCTCGTATTTATAAAGAACTTAGAGACGCTGGAGCAATAATTCAAAGACCTAGTCAACGCGCATATTATTGTATTTCTTGCGCCATTCACAAACACAAAATAAGCCAAAGAGCAAAATCAACAAGAAAAACTTAAGTTATATGTTCATTTGCTTGAAAAATACGGGAAGATTGTAAATAACATCAATGTATTCCTTATCTTTTATCTCGACTATTGCTCGTATTAAATATGTATCCTTTAACTCTGAGTTTGGGTTATAAACCCTAATTTTTGCGGTTTCTTTTAACTTTAAAGAATAATTTTCTGCAACTCCCGAGAGATCATAAGCGCCAAATACCAAGAATCCGAGCAAGCCAAGTTCGGTGTGAAAAGCAACGAAGAGCGTTTTATTTTTTTCCATCCTCTCAACCTTTACCACCTCAAAATAATCTTTTAAGCCCTTATTTATGTTTTGATAAGAGACAATTTTTTTCCCAGTAGTATGAGGAAATGGAGTGTAAAATAACCTGTTAAAGTCTTGATAGCCCTTAATTTGCTCGTTGTATTTTTCCACATTTTTCAGTTTGTACGCTTTATTGAACAATATATCCACATTTATGGTTTCTGTTGAATATCCGCTCAATATCGTCGCGATGTATGCCCTCTTTAATTTTTCAATGAGTGTGGAAATTTTATACTCGAAGTTTCCATCTACCGCCATTTCCAAGGAAGCGTCGTATAAAGATATCGCGATTTGTGAGTGTCCTAAAGCTAGAAAATAATCGCCCAATTCTGAAAAAACAATCATTCCATCTTCTAAATTCTCTTCGATTTTGAGCTCCGAAATTTCTTCCATTATTGATATTGCCTGGTTTTTATTTTCAGGATTTTCTAAAAATAACGCTAGTGCCTTTCCAATGGTGCATTTTAGCATTAATTTATTCTCGTTATATGTTTCTGCTAGTTGATAAGTAAAGTCGTATTGCTTTATTGCCGGATTGTAAAATCCGTGAAAAACTCTGATAAGGGCTTTCAGATAATTAATAGTTAAACTTGTCCGCCAATTATGGACTATTGTCGAATAAAGCGCCGTTCTATCCAGAGCTTCTATCGCTGGATTGACTCTTCCTATAGATAATAGCAAAAAAGCTCTTAAGAATTCAATTTTTGACAACTCAGAACAAATGAGTTGCTCTAAAATGTCATAATTCTTACCAGTAACTTTACCATGAGCGAGTTGTAGCAATGAAGTTAAAAATGAACTCCCTCTTTTTAAATATCTTACTGAGTCCTTTACATTATCGTCAATTAGCGCGTTTTTAGCGTGAATTAAGTAGTCCCTCGAAATTCTTAAGTTTTCTAAGAATGTTAAAACGCCTTCAATTTGTTCAGCTTCGCTTTTTGGTAGATCGTTGCCTTGGATGTACTTTTCTGCAATCTCGCACTCGTTTGATAATGATTCATCTGCGGGACCCAAACAGACTGCTTGACCGTCGGATAATGTGTCCTTTGTAACTATTGAGCTTTCTGTAACTGTTATTGCTCTCTCTATTAACCATGTAATTTTTTCTTCTGCGGGATATATTTTAGAGCGTTCAATCATATAAGATAAGGTATAATTGAGGCTTTTTCGCCAGATTGCGTTAAAATACTTCTTTAAGGAAGTAATCGAAGTAGTTCTTTGAATTTTTAACAAAAAACTCGAAAGAGACAAGATGTTTATTTTATTTTGATATAATAAATTTACATTTTTTGCTAGTTTAAAATCGTCGCTAACTAAATGAATTTCAGCGTCCTTTTCCTCTTTTAATATTCTTTGACAAAGAGCAACGAGAGAAAGGTCTGGATCTTGGGCTGGAAACCTTATATTATGCTTTTTTAAACGATTTTTTATCGATTCTACAGCGTTACTTTGAATTTCCTCAACATTTATAAATTTGTGAAATTTGTCTCGGTATGCTTGATTAACACCTTTAATCTCTTCAAAAACTTGTTGGCTAATAAAGTAATCGTAATCCAGATTTTTCCCAGCGGTTTCTAAATTAGCCAATAAATTTTTTGCGCGAATAGAATTCATACAAATAAAAAAATTCGCGTCGAAAACGATATTCACATAATTAGACATATAAAGAAATATAATCAGTTTTATAATAAAAAAAATTATATTTATAGAATTAAGAAAAAAATCGTTGAAAATTTTTGCTAAAAACGAGCATTAAGCTAATCAATTTTATTGGATTTTCTGGATCTGGAAAAACGAGTTCGATTGTCTCTCTTATAAATTATTTAACCAAAATCACAGATTTCAAAATATTTGTCTTAAAAAATATCCATCAACATACCATTGATACGAAAGGTAAAGACACATATAGGTTTTCTGAAGCGGGAGCCGAAGCAGTTATAGCTAGATCAAATAAAGCCACTACTTTTTTTGTTAATAATGCTCTGAATTTAAAGGATATAATTAAATGGTTAGAAGAAGCACCAATTAAACCAGACATCATTATTACAGAGGGATTTCGGGAGTTAAAAAACGATAAAATCTTATGCGTATCAAGCCAAGAAGCTATTGAAGAACAATTCGACAACACAATTAAAGTAATTAGCGGTAAGATTGCTTCAGAATCCCGTCGTAGCGAAAAAAGCTATGAAGGAATTCCAATTATAAATGCGCTGGAAGAACCTGTAGAAATAATGAAAATTTTATTACCGGAATTTCTATAGGAGTTATAAAGTATTGGACAGTAAAAAAGAAAATCTTCTCAAAAACGAAGTTGTAAAAGATTTAATTGAAATAGTGCCAACAATCGAGATTTCCGAAATAGAATTATTAAAATCGAGAAAAAATTTAGTACTATCACTTACTTTAGAAAATCCTAAAGATTTCCCCAAGAAAGTCATAGTAAAAAAAATGACATCTGATGCACGCTTTTCTACAGAAACTCAGAATTTAAAATCAAATAGAATGAAAGGGATACCTGTTCCAAAAATACTTGCTGCACAAAGACCTTATTTAATAATTGAAAAAATCGAAGGTCGGAATTTAACCGATTTAGTTGCTGAATACATACAAAATAAAGAATATCACGATAAGTTGGAAGAAATATTTCAAAGTTTGGCTGTTTGGTTAAATAATTATCACGAAACGAATTTAATCGCAAAAAATCGAGACGAGATTGAAGTATTAAATAAGGGAGATTTAAGATTAAAAAACTTCATATATACTGGAAATAAGATTTATGGTATAGATTTTGAGGAGGTCCATAAGGGACCGCCAGAAAACGATCTCGCCGAAGTTATTGGTTCTTTAATTACCATAGATCCGGGGAACATTTTTACAGACGATTTTTTGGGAGGAAAAATCGATTTAATCCGCGAATTTCTAAATAAATACGATGAGAGCAGTAAAGAGGTCAAAATTTCACTCAAGAAAATAGTTGACCTTTTGTATAAGTATTTACAACGTGTTGCAAAGAGAAGGGAAATAGAATATAACGAGAAAAATCTTCAAAAACGGATGAATCGCATTGTAGACGAATTATCTTAAAAATTTTAAACCGAAGTATCCCAATTTTCGATTAAATTTTCAATTATTACTTCTAGGCTCTTCAATTTTTCTTTTTCTTCGGTACCATCAGTGATCATTTCAAGGAACTTCTTTTTAATTTGGTTTTTGTTAGTACTTTTTGCCATTGCGTCGTTAAATTTACGAATAAATTTATTTAAAGGTCCAACTATTTCGGTAATCAAAAATTCCTCTAAATACTTCTCATCTTGGAAAAGCTCTTGATTGTAAATCATATCGAGCATGCTTAAACTCCAATGTGAATAGAAGGAGTCTTCCCGAATATCGATATATTTACCAAACATATCTAAAACTTTTTCCTTATTAATGCTTATAATGTAATCGTCCCAAATATCGTCAGAAAGATTCAATTCTTTAAACATGTCTAGCTCTAAGACTCTTAATGCAATATTTTCGGGTATGTATCTGGACCTAGGATCAATAAAATTTCTTGAAGCTTCGTCCAAGCTATCCCTAAGAAAAACGCTATTAATAAGAGTATACAGCGATCGACAGATAAAATCGATTACTTTATCAAAAGATATGTAATTATTTGATTTTTTCAGCTTATCGTTTTCTTTTTTAATGAGGCTCTTAAATTTTTCGTTTATACTCTTTAAAAAACACATAAAAAAGGTTTCATTCATGCGTGTAATGCTTTTATCTAAAAATTTAGAAAAAAAGAAATCTATATCGGGTAATTTTGAGAGGGAGAAGGCAACATTAGAAAAATACCCAATAGCTCTGATTGTTTTAAATGTTATTTTCTCTTTTTCCGTAAGATTATATTCCTTTATTAATTCACTAAATTTCTCTGGAAAAAATAGCAGGTCTCCAATTTCCAGAGCCTCTAAACCCCTACCGAAGAAAAACTGTAAATACAATAAGAAAAGGTTGTACTGTTCAATAAAGGCAGGTCGATTGTTTGCTTGAAATGTACAAAATAAGGTAGAATATTTGTTTATAAAAGTAAATATTCTAATTAAGGCATCGTTGACTTCAGGAGAATACCCCAGATTGGAAAGAAAATCTTCCTTGATTACATCGGTTGTATCAAATATGGAATCTTCGACTCGTGAGCATACGAAATTTAAAAAATCAAGGAAAGGTGAAACGGTCTCCAAGAGGGTGCATTTTTTATAAAAATTGTAAATAATATCAACTAAATTGTCTCTTGCAGTGAAATAGTTTTCTAAGGCGATTTTAGTTAATTTATTCCTTCCTTTTAACAGATTATTTCTAATAGTCTTAGGTATTTGAGGATATTTTAAGGTATAATTGTATAGTATAAAATCAAAATATCTGTCTAAAATTTCACCCGGACTTCTCCGAATAGTGATAAGGAAATGTAAAACTTGTCTTTTGCCTTCCTTAATAATGCGAGCCCCTCTCTGAGAGACCCAAATTTCTTTTTTAATAACTTTCCTTATTATTTTTCCAAGAAGCTGAATTAAAAGGTCAAATATGAATGGAATAAAACGACTCATTTCTAAAGGATGATCAAGCTCCTCCTTAATGCGTTTAATTGACTTTATTTCTAAACTAGAAAAGCGGTATTTATATTCTAAATATAAATCGTTGTCTGTAACGCTTTCTTTGGAAATTATTTCGAGATTTTTTAAGGGATAATCTAAATAACTTGAAATGTAATTCTTTAAGATGTCATCAAAATTTTTCTCAAAAAAAGTAATGTATTTGTACTTGAATTTTCTTTTTTCGTTTTCTATTCGGAATTCGTTCCATAAATCCAAGATTGATTTTTTAAATGTGTTATATTCGTCTGGCTCTCTCTCTAATACTTCGAAAGCAACTGAATGAAACTTTCTTCTATTAAATAAATCGTCTCGAACGAGTTCTCCAACTTCAAAAAACAGATTATCCTTTAGTGCCCTTTCCAAAAAAACAAACTCCAGATACGGTTGATATTAATATTTTATATGTCCCTAATTAAAATTTTGATTTAAGTAATATTAAATATTTTTCCTATTAAAAATATATTTATGGGAATTAATATTGAGATTTTGGAAGAAAAAATTAAATTATTGCTTAAACACGCAATAAAACGATCAGTTACGCTCATTCCAAACGATATTCAAAATTTTTTTGAAGAATTAGAAAAGCAAGAAACTAATGAAATAAGTAAGAATCAAATAAACTTAATATTGGAGAATTTCAAATACGGAAAGGAAAAATCTATTCCACTATGTCAAGATACTGGCATTTTGAATTTCTATATTAAATTAGGAAATCAATTTCCAATTATTTCAAATTATAGTGATATTATCAACGAAGCTGTTAAAGAGGTAACAGATGATATCCCATTGAGGAGTAATTCCGTTGATCCCATAACTAATAAAAATTCTGGAACAAATACGGGATTAAATTCGCCTCCTATTACTTTAGAAATCGTTGATAATTCTAGCGATTTAGAAATTTCAATTCTTCCAAAGGGAGGTGGCGCTGAAAACATGTCAAAATTATTTATGCTTAATCCGATTGATGGTTTAGAAAAGCTTCCCCGGATCATTAAGGATTTGGTAAAAGAGGCTGGTGGCAAACCTTGTCCTCCAATTATCTTAGGAATAGGATTAGGAGGAGATGCGAGTAATTCAATGAAATTAGCAAAAAAGGCGTTATTACGACCAATAGGGTCAAGAAATGAAAGATCTGACGCAGCAGAGTTAGAAGTAAAAATATTAAATTTGCTCAACGAATTAGACATCGGTATCATGGGTTTAGGAGGAAAAATTACATGTATCGATGTCCATATAGAGCTAGCAATGAGACATCCCGCGTCATTTCCCGTTGGAGTTATCCTTCAATGCTATTGTCATAGGATTGCATCGTTTAAAATAAATGAAAAGGGGGAAATTTTAAATGAGATATGATTTCGACTTACCAGTCTCTACGGAAGATTTAATGAAATTAAAAACAGGCGATTTGATTTATATTACTGGTTTAATTATTACCGCAAGGGATTTAGCCCATAAAAGAATTCTTGAATATAAAAAAGAAAATAAAAATTATCCTGAATCCTTCGAAAAAATAAAAAACACCGCTATATACCACTGTGGCCCTATCATAAAGAAAGACGATAGCAACTATAAAATCGTTTCAGCGGGTCCTACGACTAGTGCTCGAATGGATAGTGTAGAGAACGAGGCCGCAGGAATCTTAGATATGCACATAATCATAGGTAAAGGTGGTATGAAAAACTTAGATGTAAAAAACCAGAAAATTGTGTATTTGGCTTACCCTGGTGGGTGCGGAGCGATTGCTTCTAAAATGATAACCGGAGTTGAGCATGTTGAATGGCTCGATTTAGGTTCTAGCGAAGCAATTTGGTTTTTAAAGGTTAAAAATTTTGGGCCTTTAATAGTAACGCAGGATACGACTGGAAAAAGTGTATATAAATAGACTTAATTTCGGTTGTTATTTTGATTTTTTAATTCCTCTGCTCGTTCTGCAAGGATATTTTGAATGTTTTGGATATCTCCATCAATTTTTCGCTTTGCGTACGCCCATAATACGGCCCCCGGAAAACCTATTAACATAACCACGAGAGATGCAATAACATAATTATTTGCACTCGTAGCTAATACCGCCCCAGCGATTAATGGTCCCATACCTTGTCCTATGGTCTCTAAGAATTGATTCCAAGACGATATTTTCCCTTGAGCTTCAGGTAGATTAATCGCTTGTAGTATGGGTGGTTGATTGATCATATAGACCGCTCGCACTGCGCTTATTAAAAGCCACATAAATCCAGTTATTAAAAATTGC
>JAHQWX010000432.1 GCA_029856375.1 Promethearchaeia archaeon
CTGCTGAATGTAATAAATCCACATTTAAAAGATATTCGAACTGATTTTTGTCTAATTTAGGAGGCCACCCGTGGTGTGTAGGTAATTTATATGTAAGCGGGCGCTTATTATCGCCGAATAACAAAATAAAGATTCCAATTGCCCCTTCTGTACCCTCTTCAATTAATATGTAATCGGTATTGATGCCGGCTTTTTTCAGGGAACTAAGAATCATCGTTCCAAATGGATCGTCGCCGAGACAAGAAACTAAATGCACATCGTTTCCAAGCTTCTTTAGATTTTGGGAAAAATATCCCGCAGCACCTGCGGTTAGGCAAAAAACATCCGATAAATCGGCCCATTTCCTTAACTCGCTGATGTCCGAGGGAGCTGTTCCCCGAATAATTAAATCCACATTTAACGGTCCAATGACGCCAAATTTAAATCCCATAATATTAACTCTGGAAAATTATTTAAAAATATGATGCAATAATCATAATTAAAACTAACTTTATCGCGCATGAGAATTAGAGAAAATGTTTGTAATGGGTGTGGACAATGCGTTGCCGTATGCCCAGTACAAGCAATTAAACTGGTTAATAATATTGCGGTTATTGACAATAACCTGTGCGTAGAATGTTCCGTCTGTTATCGCGACGCCAATTGCCCTACAAAAGCTATTAAAATGGATCGATTGAAATGGCCGCGTATAATTCGGAGTCCATTTAGCAATGTTATTGCCACACATAAATTAACGGGGATTCCCGGCAGAGGAACTGAAGAAATGAAGACAAATGATGTAACAAATCGCTTCGGATTTGGAGAAATCGGAGTTTCAATTGAAATTGGACGGCCGGGTGTGGGGACTCGACTTAGCAACATAGAGTTATTCACGACGAAATTATCGAAGATCGGAGTCGAATACGAAAAAGATAGCCCGGTTACCGCCATAATTGCTGACGAGCATGGTCATATAAAAGAAGATATAAAGGACGAGCGCGTATTATCTGCAATAATCGAATTTAAAGTGCCCGAAGAAATATTACCTCAAGTACTCCGAATTATTCGACAGGTCGAGCAAGAAATTGATACGGTTTTTACATTAGGGATCGTTTCTCGCTTTATGAAAGATAATTCCATTCCGGTAATTAATGTCTTAAGCCAAGAGGGATTCCAAGTAAGACCCAACGCAAAAATAAATGTAGGATTAGGGAGGAATTTTTAGGAGGTTTGAAAAAATGACACATTCGCTACACAGGTTAGGGAATAAAAACGAGTTGAAAAACGATTATGTCATACTCGCAATGATTGCCGCTAGCGAGAGAGAAAAAATTCCCGATTTTCGCGTAAAGTTGTTAAGAATCGCTGAAATATTAAAAAGATACAACCCAACAAACATTATGCCCGAATTCGCTCGAAAACTGTCTCCCGTAATAACAGCTGTTTTTACAGATATCGAAACCGTGAAGGATATTTTGTACGAACTCAAGCGAGAAGATTTGGGCATCTCCATCGTAGTTAGCGGATTAATAGACGAAATCGGATATGCCACTAAGGAAGTTGGATTGAATATGCACACAATTCACCTCTCGCTTGGGACATTTGGGAAAAAGGAGTTGCTCCCTAAAAATCCCGAAACGCTTGAAATCACCACGATGTGCGGACATCACTGCACCTCCTCACAATCAATAGAGTATTATATAAATCTCATTAAAGAAGGCAAAATTTCAATCGAAAAGGCCGCGGAAAAATTAGCAAAACCTTGCGTGTGTGGAATATTTAACACTCAACGAGCGATTGAAAAATTAAGCGAGTTACTAAAAAAATAATTGTTCCTATTTCTTAACTTCCAATTCGTCTAATTTTTTTCGCTTTTCGTTGTGCATCTTATACATTTTTGATTTAATTTCTTCCAAATATTTTCCATGTAGAGGAAACATTCTGAAAACGAAGAAACTGCTTAAAATTAAAAGTCCTGGTATAATTCCCATCGCTAATTTCAATCCAAAAATCGTGAGTTCAGATTGAGGTTGTTGTACCCCGTTGATAGGTTCTTGATATTGAAATAATAACAATATAGCGGCAATAAATACTCCTGCAAGAGATTGAGCGGGTTTAGTTATCAATGTATTGATACCAAATATTGCTGCTTCCCGCCTTGTATTTGTTTCTACTTCGTCTTCGTCGGTGACAGCACCAAAAGCCGTATTAGGCAATGCCATTGCTCCAAACAAGCCAAATCCAAAAAAATAAAAACCAAAAAGGGAAATAATTCCAGGAATTAGACCAATAAATATTAATCCTCCAAAAAAAAATATCAAAGAAAAAAGGAACGCTGGTTTTAATCCTTTTGTTTTATTGATTCTCAAGGTGAAATAAGCCCCACTGAATAGGCCGCACAATAAAAATGCGCCAAGGATTAAAATAATGAAGGTAGAGTCGTATTCGGGAAAAATATAGAAAATATAAAAGAAAAAACTTAGATAAACCAAATCCTATAAAAAAGAAAGAGGCATTATTAAGTAAAAAAACAGCTATAGGAAGAACAATTAAAGAATTAAGAAGTTTATATGATAATAATGATATTGACATCAATAAATAT